>NZ_CAXAVM010000146.1:0-18370 GCF_963972345.1 uncultured Gimesia sp.
CCAGGAAGAGTTGCGCTGTGTCCTCGACCTGTTCTTCGACCGTGTTGACCTCACGATACCAGACCACAGCCGGGTTCTGACGAAATTCACCGGAAGCAGACAGAATCTCTCCGACGAATTCGTTGTAAGGTTTATTCTCGTACAGGCTGTCCCAGATCCACTGGTAGAAGGCGTTCGTGCCGGCAATATCGACAGGCTGCAGCTTTTTGTTACGCAGCACCATATTCCATTTGTTGGCAAAGTAGTCTGCGTAGGCAGGGCTGTCGATGAGTTTATCAATCAGTTTGTCACGCTTGGCAGGATCCTGATCAGCCAGGAAGGTTTTGACTTCTTCTTCCGTGGGAGTGGTTCCCGTGATGTCGATGTAGACACGTCGCATGAATGTGGCATCATTGGAAACCGGCGAAGGAGGAATGCCCAGAACTTTCAGTTTGTTGAAGACAGCTTCATCAATCAGGTTGCGTGATTCGGGGAGCGAGGCAATTTCGACTCCCAGGGGAATCGTAGCACGGAACGTCGAAACCTGTCCCTGATAACGGGCCATGATGGCGACTTCACCAGACAGGGTCAGCGTTTTGACCAGGCCGGTTTTATTCACTTCAGCCATTTCCGTATCATTGGCTTCAAACAGAGCCATTCGGGTAACATCTTCGGTCGAGCCATCGGAATAAGTGGCGATCACTGAAATCTGCTGTTCTGCATCCTGGCTCATTGTTCGAGTAGGAGGATAGCATTCGATGGAAACCACCTTGCGATCATTCTCGCTTCCATAAGGCATCCCCTGCTCAATCCAGCGATATAGCAGTCGATACTCGTATGAGTCGGGTTTAATCAGCTTTCCGCCGCCGTGTGGAGTGACCCCGGTTCCTTTCATCAACAACAGGCTTTCCGCCGGTGAAGAAGGAAACAGGCGACGTCCCCGGCCTTCTTTGACCAGAAACTCATAATCGTCTCCAGGATAAAAACCCAGCAACGATAATTTAAATCCATTCTGACCACTGGCTTTGCCATGACAGCCACCGCTGTTACAGGTCAGCTTGGTAAAGATGGGCACAACCTGATTTTTAAAGTTGATCGCTTCCGGAGTTGCAATTCCCTCTACTGCGACAGGAATGGAAACCGCTTTGCCACTCTTCGTCGTTACGGTCAATGTCGTCTGACCATCTTTCAGCGGAGTCAGGTAACCATCGCTGGAGATGGTAGCGATACTCTGATCGGCAACAGCATACACCACATCACGAGTCACATCCTGATGTTTGCCATTGGCATGCACACCGGTAACGACTACCTGCTGTCGGGAATCAGGACCTCTCAGCTGGAGTACTTCTTTACCGCCGGGGTGAGGACCAACCTGGATTTCCTTGAAATCGACAGGCGCAACAGCAGCAGCCGGTGCCGCCCCCACAATGGTCACCGCGTTTCCAGCGAAGAGTGACAGAGTCAACACTCCACATAACATAAGGACCTGAGGTGTCCGAGAACCATTGATTCGGAAATCCATACGTCAACTCCTGTGCAACTGGTTTTGTTCTTTACTTCTGGCCTGGCAGTGATCAGGTTTCGCGCGTTATCACGCAGACCGAATAAGTATGATGTTTGTTAAGACGCTCGCTGTTGGCTGGTTTTGATCAGGAATGTTTTTAAGGTAAGTTAACCAATCAGAGTTTACTGAGTGATTCAATATTGCGGGTCAGGAAGAAGCTCTTCAGGACAAAGAACTTTTCTTAAGATATTCAATGTATCAAAGAATATTTAATTGTCAACGTTTTAACATACCATCTGCTTGATTTATGTTTTTTTGTCCACCTGAGCCCCCTGCAAAAAGTAACGGGAATCAGGGTGAACTTTTCAGCTGTCATATCCGTTCCAGCTGTCAAAAACCACGTTGACGTTATATTCCACAGACTCTGACTCATAGCCGGAAGCCTGTAAATCAGCCTGGCTGGCAATTATTTTCATTGTAATCAGCCCGTTCTCTTAAAATCGGGATTTCTTTGATTGCCAGTCCAACTCACTTCTATAGAATAAAGTTAGCATAGATTTTCCGGCGGGAACCGTCTGCCGGAAAAATTTTTAAGTATTCGATTATCTCATTTTCCAGATGGCATCAAATCATACCAATGTCTGATCCTGCTCACGCCGACTCGACCATCCCCAACATTCAACGCGTATTCGAACAATTGCGGGCGGGTAAGCCGATCATTGTGACGGACTCCAGCGAACGGGAGAATGAAGGCGATTTTATTGTCGCAGCCGAAGCCATAACGCCGGAGATCGTTCAATTCCTGTTACGCTATGGGAGCGGCGAGCTTTGTGTTTCGCTGCCCGAAGAAGTTGCCGACCGACTGCAACTGAACCCCATCGTCGGTCCGGAAGAAAATACCGCTCCCAACCAGACCCAGTTCCTGATCCCCATCGATCACAAAAACAGCGGCAGTGGCGTCAGCGCCGAATGTCGTGCCATTACGATTCGCGCCCTGAGTGACGAACACGCCGTGGCAACCGATTTTGTCCGCCCGGGACACATTCACCCCCTGCTTGCCAAACAGGGGGGGATTTTACGCCGGGCCGGCCATACCGAAGCGACCGGCGATCTGCTGCAGATGGCAGGGCTAAAACCAGTGGGTGTCCTGATAGAAATACTCAGCCAGAAAGGCTTCGGCATGGCCGACGCCGATGAGCTGCGGGAAATTTCCGAGCAGTTCGATATTCCGATTATCTCGACAGCGGAAGTCATACGACATCGATACATCAGTGAGAAACTGGTTCACCGCGAAGTGGAAGTCCCCATTAACACTAAAAACTATGGTACCGTCCAGGTAATCGGCTACTCGGTAGAACATGAAAGTCAGCAACCGGTTGCCCTGGTGTGGGGTGACCTGTCTTCCGTAGAAGCGCCGCTGATCCGCATGCACTCATCCTGTTTTACAGGCGATCTGCTGGATTCGTTACGCTGTGACTGCGGGGATCAGCTGCACATGGCCATGTCTTCAATCAACGAAGCAGGAGCAGGAGCCGTCGTGTACCTCCCCCAGGAAGGCCGCGGAATTGGATTGATCCCCAAACTCAAAGCCTACGTACTGCAGGACCAAGGCCTTGATACAGTTGAAGCCAACATCCAGCTGGGCTTCAAGGCAGATAGTCGCGACTTCACGGTGGGCGTACAGATCCTGAAAGATCTGGGGCTGACTAAAGTCCGTCTGCTCACGAACAACCCCAAGAAAACGGATTCCGATGTCTACACCGGCTTCGATCTGGAAGTGGTAGAACAGGTGCCCATCGTCGCTCCTCCCCATAAAGATCGCGAATTCTATCTACAGACCAAACGCGATAAAATGGGCCACATCCTGCCCACTACACCCGCAGACTGAATCTACTTCAGTTGCTGAAACGCTGCGCCGACAGGAACTCAATCGGTAAAGATGTTGCGCCAGTCACTGCGAGATCCGCCAGGATTTCACCGATCACCGACGCAAACTTGAATCCGTGCCCTGAGAACCCGGCTCCATACACAACCCGCTGATTCACAGGATGCCGATCGACGATGAAATGCCCGTCGGGAGTCCGCGTATACATACAAACGGCGTGACGTACTGGCTGTGGGCTCAGTCCGGGCATCACCGCTTCCACAAACCGGGAAACGCGGGGGACATCAGTGTCATGCAGTGATCGGTCCACATGGGTCGGATCGCCCACGGCTTCCCCTCCGGTATGTTCAGCCAGTTTCACCACGGCTCCATCCAGTGAAGGAAAGCCGTAGAACTCTCCTGCGGGCATATCAAAAAAGAAACTTCCCCGACCAGCGTCCAGATTATAAACCGGCTCACGAACCGGATTCCAGAACAGGACCTTTCGCACCACTTCCAGCGGCAATTCCAGTTCGCTCAGACAGCGACTGCTCCAGGCTCCTGTCGTCACAATCAGTGAGGAAGCGGTAACCCGCTGCTGATCTGTTTTGATTTCGATTGACTCATGATTGATGTTTACTTCTCGAATCTGCTCATTCAGACAAACCGAGGCCCCCAGTTCCTGTGCCTGTTCCAGATGAGTCTGCACACATTTTTCCACATGCAGAAAGCCGGCCTCCGGTTCGTACGTTACTTCAAAACCGTCTGGGATACGAAAGCCGGGGAACCGCTCAACCGCATCTACTGCAGAAATGCTCTCGACAGCAACCCCATAGAGTTCCTCTGCCAGATGCACGCCTCGAATCACTGCGCCATCAGGCGGGCCGGCCACCATCAGACCACAACGGTTAAACAGTGTTCTTCCTGAAAGCTGTTCCAGATCGTGCCACAGTTCATATGCACGCTGCAGCAGTGGGATATAATTGGGATGCTCAAAATAGGCCTTGCGGATGATGCGGGTTTCACCATGAGAACTGCCCCGATCATGGGCGACACCAAACTGTTCTATTCCCAGAACATTCAATCCGCGTTTCGCAAGATGATAAAGGGCACTGCTGCCCATTCCCCCCAGTCCCAGTACCAGATAATCAACATGATGTGCCATGAATCCGCAGCGATCTGTCTAAGGAATCTTTTTCTACGGTAGAGACGATCTCAACAGACTGTGATTATCGTTCGCACGGCTGGCAAGCGTCAATCTTCTTTTTGCAGACTCACCTGATGCCGCGCATAAAATTACCGGGTGTTCATGAAATGACAGTCAACCTACCCCACATACACACTGACTATCAAATTGGAACACCCGGTAATTAATCACTTCACAGAAAACCATCAGCGTTTGACCATTTTCTGCTCTAAAAGATCTGATACCTCAACACCCGGCTTGCCACTTCACGGAACAACCCAAACAAGCGGGCACTGCTGCAGCAGAATCTGTTATCGTCGTACTCCTTCCTCACCGCACCACACACGCGTACTCAGCAACCGACAGCCTGCCCGAATTTTTTCAATCTGATCGCTTCAAGCTGGTCAATTGAAAATAATCCCCCCCTGGGCTACTCAACCGTCAGCAGCAGTCGTTTCCAGCATCTGTTTAACAGACAAGACGGGCCGCTTCGACAACCGATAAGGTTCCCCAGCCGCAGGCTTCAGGCAGGCCCTCGCCGTCCTGTTCCTTTCCCAGCCCTTTGATCACCGGTTGCTTTGCCATGCCCTCTTCTTCCTCCAGTAACTCAGCCCGGACGACTCGCAGATCATCCGGTGCATCGATGCCAATCTTGATGGAACCTTTTCCCGTCCGAATCACTTTCACAAGAATGTCATCACCAATTCGAATTCCTTCAGCCAACTTCCGTGTCAAAACCAGCATCGTTGTCACTCCTTTTATCTCTTAAATCTCATTTCAGATTTGATATTCGGTTTACCTCACAGCAATTCGACTTGTCCACAAGTGATTGCCTTGTCTGATCCAAGGTATTTGCGATTTGCGTGCCAATGACAGAAATTCCGCAATGAATATCACATAAACCACTTACCAGTATGTCTTTACATTTTTCAAATTCTTCAAGCCGTTCCTTTGGAGAGGATGCTTTTTTCAAAAAACTGTCCCCAATGGTACAATTTGCAATCCTCTGAAATCAGATTGAGAACACAATTTTCAAGTTTTCCCACCGCAGCAATCGATAAGTCAGTGGCTTCGGTTGCATTCTCAGGCGGGGAAAATATACTATTGGGTTCCTCGGCTGGCCGAATCTGTTAATCTGCGGTCGCTTTACGTCAATTGAAATCAGCAACAGCTGACTTTTCAAAACCCACTAGATAGTTAAAGAGTATACAAATGGGTCAGAAGTGTGATGCCTGTGGCAAGACTCCTGTAGTTGGTAATCGAGTTCGTCAGCGTGGTAAATATAAATACCTCGGGGGTAACGGACGTCAGACAACTGGCGTTTCCAAGCGCGTCTTCCGCCCCAACCTGCAGAAAATCCGGGTTCAAAGCGGCGGTAGTGTGGTCTCCCAGCGCGTTTGCACGCAGTGCATTCGCTCCGGCAAAATCACCAAAGCCGTTGCTAAAAAACCGTTTACGCTGCCTGCCAGCTAATACAGACTTCTACTCTCGAGTAGATCGACGACCATGAGCACTCAACTCACTCAGGATGAAGTTCTGAAAGTCGCTTCACTTTCCAGGCTCAAGCTTTCCGAAAAGGAAGTCACCGCCCTGGGAGAACAGATGGGGTCCGTGCTGAAATACATCGCCATGTTGGATGAGCTGGATACCTCAGACATCGAACCCATGGCGCATGCAATTGAGATTTCGAATGTTTTTCGGGACGATCAACTCCAGGAGAGTCTCCCCCGGGACCAGGCGCTGTCCAATGCCCCCCAGACAGACGGGAACTATTTCCTCGTTCCTGCGATTCTGTAATGGACCGGCGTCTTTACCCTTGAGCACATAAAAGCAATAATCCAAGGCCCGGCTTGCTGACAAGCCGGGCCTTTAAAACTTATATGGAGACTCGACAGTCCATGTCTATCACTTCAGCCACCGCCAGCGAACTGCTGGCGAAAATGAATGCGGGGGAAGTCAGCAGCGAAGAGATTACCGCCGCCTGCCTGGCAGAAATTGCCCGTCGAGACGAAAGTATCAATGCCTTTCTTTCACTGCAGGGAGAAACGGCGCTGCAAACCGCCCGTGAAGTGGACCGGAAACGAAAAGCGGGCGAACCACTGGGAAAACTGGCCGGCATTCCGGTCGCACTCAAAGACAACATCTGCGCCACAGGTACCACCACCACCTGTGCCAGCAGGATGCTGGAAGCGTTCACGCCCCCTTATGATGCCCACATTGTCGAGCGACTCAGAGCAGCTGACGCGGTTCTGATCGGCAAAACCAACCTCGATGAATTTGCGATGGGATCATCAACCGAGAACTCAGCGTTCAAAATTACTGCGAACCCGTGGAACACAAAGTGCGCTGCCGGAGGTTCCAGTGGTGGCTCCGCTGCTGCCGTCTCCGCCGGTTTTGCCCCCCTCGCACTGGGCAGCGATACCGGTGGATCCATCAGGCAACCCGCCAGCTTTTGCGGGGTGGTGGGTCTGAAACCAACCTATGGACGTGTCTCGCGATATGGACTGGTGGCGTTTGCCAGCTCACTTGATCAGATTGGCCCCTTCGCCAGAGATATCACCGATGCCGCCCTGCTGCTGGAAACCATCGCCGGAAAAGACCAGCGCGACACCACCAGCCTGGACGCCGCAGTCCCACGCTATACCGAAAACCTGGAACAGCCACTGAAAAACCTGAAAGTCGGCTACATCGAACATCTGCACGAAGAAGGCCTGCATGAAGATGTGCAGAAGGCAACGCAACAGGCACTTGATGTTTATCAATCCCTGGGAGCGGAACTGATTCCTGTAGAACTTCCGCATGCCAGATACTGCGTCGCCACTTATTACATCATTGCACCGTCCGAAGCATCCAGTAACCTGGCCCGCTACGATGGTGTGCATTACGGCTATCGCGCGAAACAGTTTGACAACATGATCGACATGTATGCCGCCAGCCGCGGCGAAGCCTTCGGGGATGAAGTCAAACGCCGTATCATGCTGGGGACCTATGCTCTCTCCTCAGGTTATTACGATGCCTACTACCTCAAAGCGCTGAAAGTCAGACGGCTGATCCGCAACGACTTCGAACAGGCATTTCAAAAAGTGGATATCATCGCCTCTCCCGTGACCCCGACACCGGCATTTGAAATCGGCGAACTGACAGACGATCCACTGGCGATGTACCTGGCAGATATTTTTACAACCAGTGCCAATCTGTCAGGCATCCCCGGCGTATCCGTGCCCGCGGGCATGAGCCAGAACAAGCTCCCGATAGGCCTGCAACTGCTGGCACCACCACTGGAAGAAGAACGACTGCTGCGCGCCGCCCGGATGTTTGAACGGGAAACAGACTGGCATCTAAAGCGCCCTGAGTAGACGCAGCCACGACAGACACTGAAAAGCGAAATTATATACTTTGAATACTGAATAAAGGGTAGCGTGATAGAATGGACTATACGGTCATCATCGGTCTTGAAGTCCACGTACAGTTACAGACCAGGACCAAGCTTTTCTGTGGCTGTTCAACCAGATTCAATCCCGATCACCCCAACACACAGACCTGCCCGGTCTGCCTGGGACTGCCTGGCGCACTTCCCGTATTGAACCGTGAAGCCTTTCACCTGGGAATGAAAACCGGCCTGGCAATCAACTGCGAAATTCCATCGTTTACCAAATGGGATCGCAAGCAGTATTACTACCCGGATCTGCCCAAAGCATATCAGATCAGCCAGTATGATCTACCCATGAGCCAGAATGGCTGGCTGGAAATAGAAATCGATCCAGAGACCCGCGAAACCAAAAAAATTGGAATCATCCGGGCTCACCTGGAAGAAGACGCCGGCAAAAACAGTCACGATGAATCGGGACGGGGTCATGACAGTAAGGTGGACCTTAACCGCTGTGGCACCCCGCTGATCGAGATTGTTTCCGAACCCGATCTGCGTTCAGCGCGGGAAGCCCGCACGTACCTCGAAGAACTGAAACTGCTGCTGACCTATATTGATGTTTCCGACTGCAACATGCAGGAAGGCAGTCTGCGTTGTGATGCGAACGTCAACCTGCATATCCAGCAGGAGAATGGAGAAACCATTCCCACGCCGATCGTGGAGATCAAAAACCTGAACAGCTTCCGGGGCGTCGAACAGGCGATTGAATTTGAAGTCCAGCGGCAGTGGGAAGCATGGCAGGAAACCAGGCTGAGCCTGCATGACGTCCCCAAAGAAACTCGGGGCTGGGATGCCGACCGGGGGATCACACTGGAACAGCGGGGCAAAGAAGAAGCGGCCGACTATCGGTACTTCCCGGATCCCGACCTGGCTCCAGTGACGGTAACCGATGCGGAACGGGACAAAGTGAGCAGCGAACTCTGCGAACGACCGGCGCTCCGTAGAAATCGTCTGGAAAAAGAATATCAGCTCTCAGCTTACGATGCAGCCGTCATCATTGACCAGGGACTGGCTTTTGCCGATTACTTTGAACAAGTGGCTAAAGGCTGCCAGAACGGGAAACAGGCAGCGAACTGGGTCACACAGGATGTCCTGCGTGAACTGAAAGAAGGGGGACTGGAAATCTCAGCATTTTCCATCAAACCGGAAGTGCTCGCCGATTTGCTGGAAAAAGTGGAGAGCAATGAGATTACCACCAAGAGTGCCCGTACCGTGTTCCAGGAACTGTTGAAGTCTGAAGAAGCAGCCCCCGGCGTGGAATCGATTCAGTCCATCATTGAAGACAAAGGACTGGCCATGGTATCCGATACGGGAGCACTGGAAGCAGCCGTTCAGACAGTCGTGGCAAAGAATGAGAAAGCGGTAGCAGATTTCCAGAGTGGCAAGCAGGCAGCCGTGGGGGCATTAATCGGGCAGGTCATGCGGGAAGTGAAAGGGGCCGATCCGAAAGTGGTCCGGGAGCTTTTAATTAAAAAGATGAGTTAAACGCTTCCGAATCCGATGACGTTTTGTTTTCGCTCAGCTGAACCAGAAAAACAGCCGACGTCTGGCTGTTTCTCTTTGATTCAGTTCGACTAAAAAATACCCAGTTCGTCACGCGCATCATCAGTCATCAACTCGGGTGACCAGGGAGGTGACATCGTCAGTTGAATACTGGCTTCGTCTACATCATCCAGTCGCTCGAGTGCCATCTTAGCCTGCGTGATGATCTGTGGACCAGCGGGACAGGCGGGACTGGTTAATGTCATCGACACATTGACCTTGGCCTGATTTTCTTCTGAGCGTTTCACATCGTATACCAACCCCAGATCCACAATGTTGATATTCAACTCAGGATCAATGACCTGTTTCAGTGCATCAACCAGAGTCTCATCGCCTCCGACTCCTCGGAACGCTGAAAAAGCGGACATTTGTTCCTCAGCTGCGTCTTGATTCTCTTCCGGATTCTCGTTGACTTCGTCTGGCATGATACCTTTCCTTTATAGTTTGATGTGTCACCACACATCCATCGAATTAGATAATGACAGTTAGTAAATAATCATACCCAAAAAAACCCGCGTTAGTGCTTATAAATATGATTACTGGAAAACGACCGCTAAAGCCGTTTGATTCGCATGATAAAGGGCAAAATGATTACATTTTGCCAATTTAATGACGAACGTATATTTTCTGGCCTCTGACTTCGACTTCAAACGTCTGAATTGGCTTGGTGGCAGGCATACAGAGCGCTTTTCCGGTAACCAGATCAAAACGCGCGCCGTGGCGAGGACAGACAATCGCTCCGTCTTCAATGCATCCTTTAGTTAACGGCTGCCCATCATGGGTGCACACATCTTCAATCGCCAGAATCTGGTCGTGAATACGGATCAACAACGCCGGGGTATCGCCAATAAATACCTCCAGCCGATCCGCGCTACCAAATTCCTCCAGGGATGCAATTTCTTCGAAGTCAGGCATAATCTGTGTACTGTTAATTGTCTGTGATCAGTGGAATGTTACCGACCAAATCCTAATTTTTTGATAATTGCCTGATTCAGGGTCTCGCGAACGACTTCCACCGGGATCCGGTCAAACACGGTCTGAAAGAAACCTTCGACGATCATATGCATCGCTTCGTATTCAGAGATACCCCGCGACATGCAATAGAAAATCTGCTCTTCATCGACGCGACCTGCGGTGGCACCATGAGTGCAGCGCACATCGTCAGCCTCAATTTCCAGGCCGGGAATGGCATCACCCCGACAGGTGGAGGAAAGCATGAGTGAATCATTTCGCTGGTAACCATTGGTCTGCTGACCTTCCGGCTCAACCCGGATCATTCCGCGCCAGATGGCCCGTGCATGATCGCGCAGTACCTGTTTATAAAGCAGATCGGAGCGTGTATCCGGAGCATTATGCGCCTGCTTTGTATAGAACGAATGGACCTGCTGATCGGTCGAGAATGTGACACCATTCACTTCCGCTTCCGCGCCTCGTCCGTCGAGAACAACATCCTGATGAATATGAGCCAGCTTGGCACCGATTCCGCCCACCGTCCATTGCAGGAACCCGTTATTCTCAACCCGTCCTGCCTGGTGGGCAATGTGCCAGACTTTATGATTCCAGTTCTGTAGCTGGACATACCGCAGCCGGGCCTCTTTGGCCAGAATCAATTCGACGGCTCCCGAGTGTAACCCGAGATTTTCTTCCGATGTCGAAGCTGTTTCTTCCAGCAGCGTTGCTGAGGCCCCCTCTTCGAGAACGACCAGTGTATGACTGAAGTCTGCAGCCTTCTCGGCCTGCAAAGTAATCAGGCTGTGCAGCGGTGCGTCCACAACCACGTTACGAGGTACATATAAAAAAGTTCCCCCTGTCCAGAACGCTGCATGCCAGGCAGAGAACCGATCGGTATTCGTGTCGACCGCCTTGGTCATAAAATGCTTCTGCACCAGATCGCTGTGTTCCCGGGCGATCGTCGCCAGGTCTCCGAAAATGACTCCTTGGGAAGCCAGTTCTTCAGACAGTTCACTTGAGATCAGCTGTCCGTCGACATGCGTCACATGCCCGGCGAACTCAGCCTGCTCTTTCAAAAGCGTGGAAGCCTGCTGTGCCCCTGCCGACTCAACACTGGAACTCAGCTGAAATCGGTCGGGCCTGAGAGCCCGCAAATCAACGCGGCGGTACTCTTCGGGATCCAGTTGAGTTTCCAGAAGTTCCGTGTAGCGTTTGAAGGCCTGGCGACGTGATTCAGTGACCCATGCGGGTTCGTCCCGGGTTGTCAGAAATGCTTCGAAAGCGGCTTCACTAAATCCAGCCGGAATGTCAGCAGAGGTATTAACGGATGAAGTACTCATACTTTTTGTCTGTTATGCTTTCGGTAACGGTTTTGAAGAACTTCGAACCCGTGCAACGGGGTGAAGTCTGCTTATTCCATTTTGAATGATAATGCTTGCCTGTAAATGTACGCCGGGTTAACCAATTGAACCTTCCATCTGGAGTTCAATCAGGCGATTCATTTCGACGGCGTATTCCATCGGCAACTCTTTTACCAGGGGCTCAATAAACCCGGTCACGATCATCGATGATGCTTCCGCTTCTGTCAGACCGCGACTCATCAGGTAAAACAACTGTTCTTCACCGATTTTTGAAACGCTGGCTTCGTGTTCGATCGCCACGTCATTGTCTTCAATTTCGATGTAAGGATAAGTATCGCTGCGGCTCTTGGGATCCAGCAGCAGGGCATCGCAGACCACATTTGATTTACAGCCATGTGCTTCCGGGTCCACTTTAACCAGCCCGCGATAGCTGGACCGTCCGCCATCTTTGGAGATACTCTTGGAGATAATCCGGCTTGAAGTATTAGGAGCACAATGCACCATTTTGGCGCCGGCATCCTGATGCTGTCCCTTACCTGCGAAAGCGATCGAAAGAGTTTCGCCACGGGCACCTTCCCCCATCAGAAAGATAGCGGGATACTTCATGGTCAACTTGGAACCCAGGTTACCATCGACCCACTCCATCAGCGAATCTTCATAGGCATGCGCCCGCTTGGTAACCAGGTTATAGACGTTGTTGGACCAGTTCTGAATCGTCGTGTAGCGGAACCGACCGCCTCTCTTCACGATAATTTCCACAACGGCCGAGTGCAGACTGTTCGAACTGTAAGTCGGAGCCGTACAACCTTCGACGTAATGGCAGGAAGCACCTTCATCAACGATGACCAGCGTCCGTTCAAACTGCCCCATGTTTTCTGAGTTGATGCGAAAATAAGCCTGCAATGGAAATTCGATATGCACCCCGGGAGGCACATACACGAACGATCCGCCCGACCAGACGGCCGAGTTCAAAGCAGCATACTTGTTATCATCGGGAGGAATAATCTTACCGAAATACTCCCGAAACAGCTCGGGATGATCCTTCAGAGCCGAGTCGGTGTCTGTGAACAGAACCCCCTGCTTGGCCAGATCTTCCTGCAGACTGCCGTAGACCACTTCAGATTCATATTGTGCTTTCACACCAGACAGGAATTTTTTCTCTGCCTCGGGAATTCCCAGGCGGTCATATGTTTTGCGAATGTCATCGGGAACATCTTCCCAGCTGCGTTCCTGCCCTGCAGAGGCTCGCACGAAGTAATGGATGCTCTGGTAATCAATCTCGTTCAGATTACCACCCCATTGCGGAGTTGGTTTCTGCTCGAAGATCTCCAGAGACTTCAGGCGAAAATCACGCATCCAGGCCGGCTCATTTTTCATTTCAGAAATCTGGGCGACCACGGCAGCATTCAGGCCTTTCTGGCCGGTAAACACGTACTTGTCTGTGGGATCGTGAAATCCATATTGATAATCGCCAATATCAACTTTCTCATTTTCCGAATTGGTATCCAACTTCGTAGACATCTCAAATTCTCCCACTCTGTATTAAAACCACCCCAAACGGGAGTGATGTAACTGCTTTGATTGATCGAAAGTTTAGTTCGTAATGAATCAGATTGCTGCGTTCTCTGAGTCTGCAGATCAGACGGCTTCAACAACTTCTTCAGCCGCAACATCCGGGTGACGTTCACGCACACTGGAATAACCGTGCTCATGCAGCTCGGCAGCCAGGCTGGCATCTCCGGTTTCGACAATCCGACCAGCCAGCATCACGTGTGTGAACTGTGGCTGATTAAATTCCAGCAACCGTTCGTGGTGGGTAATAATTAACACACCCATTTCAGCCCCTGCCAGACGGCTCAGACCTTCACTGACCACCTTGACCGCGTCACTGTCCAGACCACTGTCCGTTTCATCAAGCACGGCAAATTTGGGTTTGAGCATGGCCAGCTGCAGAATCTCCATCCGCTTCTTTTCACCGCCGGAAAAACCCTCATTCAGATAACGGCGAGCCATTTCCAGATCCATGCCCAGTTCACTCATCTGATCCCGCAGTTCTTTGCGGAACTCGCGCATCGGAATCAGCTTTTCACCTTCCTTACGATCGGGGTTCCGCACATTCGACATCGCATGTCGCAGGAAGTCAGCGACTTTGACTCCCGGAATCACGACGGGATACTGAAATGCCAGAAACAATCCCAGGCGAGCCCGTTCATTGGGATCGAGTTCTGAAATATTGGTGCCATCGATTTCGATTTTACCCTTGGTGATTTCATAACTCGGATGGCCGGCCATTGCATAGGCCAGCGTGCTTTTTCCTGAACCATTGGGTCCCATCAAAGCGTGAACTTCACCCTGGTTAATTTCCAGGTTGACTCCTTTTAAAATCGGAGTGCCTGTAACAGATACATGTAAATCAGAAATTTTCAACAAACTCATTTTCGTATTTCACCCTGTCATCCGGAGTTCTGAACGTTTTCAGAAACAACAAATAAATTTAAAATCAGATTTAGCTGATATGTGCTTCAAACTCACAGCAATGATGCCCGTCCAGACAACATTCGGAAAGTTTCATTTTGGTACCTAAGACTCGCTCGAAAACCCGTTGCTCCAGTTCACAAATCGAAGCATCAGTGCTGGCGATGTCGTGGTAAGGGCAATTATGTTCCCGCAAAATGGGGAGAGGTCCGGTGTGATCCAGTTCGACCACAAACCCTCGCTCCTCTAAGGCCTGCTTTAACTGTTCCATGCGTCCCTGGAGCGAAGGGGCATCCACATTTCTTCCGTATTGCTGTACCAGAGCGGTCTGGATTCGCGCTGCCAATCGACAGCGTAACTCTTCGTCGTCAATGCCTTTCAGTTCTTCCCAGAGGATGTTTGCCAGTTCGGCGTAATTATCCCCCAGCAACCGCATCCCCAGAGTCGTCACCGAGTAGGTATAGTGAGGACGCCCTCGTCCTTCCTTCACCTGAGTCCGCTCAATCAGCTCCAACCCCTGCAAACGAACCAGACGCTGACGGACAGCCGTTGCTGTTACGCCTTCCTGTTCACAGATCTCGTGTATGGTTGCTGACTTAAGGCGATTGAGCCCCAGCAGAAAACTGCGATCATTTTCATCAATCGAAACGCGCATAAATCGATTTCTACCTGGAATGAAAAATGGAACTGATGGCTTTTTAAGAGAGTGATTTGATAGAATCAGAATCACTACACACTCAATTCTCTTTATACCAGCATCCTAGACAGACCTGTTATTTTTGACAACCAATATTGTCAAAAATCAATAATTGAGATTCAGTTTCAAAACCCGGGAACTTTTCAGGGCTTTTTCAAGAAACATCTTGGAACGTAAACCGTTATTTGATAGTCTCATACAACGATTGTGAGAACGGTGAGACAGGGAGCGTTCCAGGCAGGTCCTTTAATTATCTCTTAACCTGCCCTGAAAACCAAGCCAAGCCAATTACAAAATGAACGAAAAGCGGTAACAGACCGTGTTTTATTTCGCTTTAGATACTGAAAACGATCTTAATTTCAGCTCGACATGAACCTGCGGCAACTGTTTAACTGCAAATGGGAATAGACTCTTATGAAATTCGACCGGCCTTTACTCTCGCATGCAATTCGCTCTGGTATGGCGGCGCTCCTGATTTTCTCCCTCTTCTTCTCAGCGGGATCCCCACTGCAGGCGTTTCAGGACACTCCCACGCCCGCAGCAGCCCCTGAAACTGCTGCCGAAACGGTTCCTGATAAAAATGAACCTGCCAAGAAGAAAGAAGCTAAAACAGGACTGGCTCTGGTAGAACAGAAAGTCGATAAGCTGTTTGGTACTTTTAACGGGTATGTTGCGTCAGTCTTCTTTTATCCGATACCACTGACTCCGCAACAATTCAATGCGAACGATGGAGTTCCCCTGGCTGTGCTCTGGCTGGTCATTGGGGCGACATATTTCACCTTTCGCATGAACTTCATTAATCTGCGTGCCTTTAAACACTCCATTTTACTGATCATGGGGAAATATGATGATCCTGACGATGAAGGGGAAGTCACCCACTTTCAGGCTTTGACCGCCGCCCTGTCTGCGACCGTGGGACTGGGGAACATTGCGGGAGTGGCAATTGCGATTGCCACAGGCGGCCCGGGAGCCATGTTCTGGATGATGCTGGCCGGACTATTGGGTATGACTTCCAAATTTGCTGAATGTACGCTCGCCCAAATTTACCGTCGCATCAGCCCGGATGGTCGAGTAATGGGGGGCCCCATGTGCTACCTTTCAGTCGGCTTACAGGAACAGTATCCCAACAATCCATTCATGAAGGGACTGGGCAAAACTCTCGCCGTTCTGTTTGCAATTTTGTGCATTGGCGGCTCACTGGCAGGAGGCAACTCATTTCAGGTCAAACAATCCCTGGGCGCTGTCGCAGAGACGATCCCGATGTTGAAAGATAACAACCTGGAGTGGGTCTATGGTGTTGTGATGGCATTTTTCGTGGGAATCGTGATTATCGGCGGGATTCGCAGCATCGCCCGGACGACAGAAAAAATTGTGCCCCTGATGTGCGGGATCTATATTCTGGCATGCCTGGCGATTATCGTGATGCAGGTCGAACAGATTCCAGCCTGCTTTATGGCTATCTGGAATGGTGCGTTCAGCGATAACGCGATGTATGGCGGTTTCCTGGGCGTTCTGGTGATCGGCTTTAAACGAGCCGCCTTTTCGAATGAAGCGGGAGTCGGATCAGCGGCCATCGCTCATTCGGCTGCGAAAACAAAATTTCCCGTTCGCGAAGGCATCGTGGCATCACTGGGTCCATTCGTAGATACAATCATGATCTGTACCATGACCGCCCTCGTGATGATCATTACAGGCGCTTACAATGATCCCCAATATGCTGATCTGATTAAATCAGACAACGGAGCCGCTTTGACCTCAGCGGCCATGAATTCACAGATCCCCTACTTTAATTATGTATTGTCCGTTTCCGTGATTCTGTTCGCGTATTCGACGATGATCTCGTGGTCCTATTATGGAGAACGCTGCTGGGCATTTCTGTTTGGCGACAGCCCTTCCATTTCGCTCGCGTATCGCATTCTGTTTCTGGTGTTCGTGGTACTGGGTTCGGTTGTCTCTGCCACCAACGTACTCGATTTTGGTGATCTGATGATTCTGGGAATGGCATTTCCCAATATCCTGGGAGTCCTGCTGTTGTCCAATCGGGTCAAGCGGGAACTGGACAAATACTGGAGTCGTTATAAGTCAGGAGAGTTTGATAACACCGCCTCTTCTACCGAGGAAAAATGACGGCAGGAATTCGGACATTGCCCAAGCTTACTGCTGTTTATCACGGCTCAATTATCATAAAATAGAGACAGCTGTTGCTCTTCAACATCATTCATCAATGAAAGTACTGGATTATGAGTTACTTCGCCGGAAAAAACATTCTGGTTCCAGTCGATTTTTCTGAAAGCTCGCTGGAAGCCATCAAAAAGGCCATACAAATTTCAGAAGACGCGGCAACGGTAACCGTGGTGCATGTGATGGTCCCCCTGGATCTTGTTTCACCGGGTGTACTCTTCGGAGGACTGACGGATGAAAAACGAACTGACCACGTCAATAAACTGGCCAAAGAAGAATTCACCAAACACCAGATTGAAGGCATAACCTTCGACACTTTGATTGGTGATCCGGGAACTAAGATTGCAGATTACGCGAAAGATCATTCCACGGATCTGATCGTGATTCCTTCGCACGGTTATACCGGAATCACCCGACTGGCACTCGGTTCTGTTGCAGAGCGGGTTCTCAGACATGCCCCCTGCCCGACACTGGTACTCAGAAAGCCAAAACAATAACCCCTATCAGGGTTGATCAGGCTTTTGTTGCGCGACTGGTTTTTCAGGTTGCGCTGCCGGTTCAGGAGCCAGTACTTCCACGACCAGTTTGCGGAAATGAATTTCGGCACCTTCACTCTGCAGAGCAATCGCCCCCTTGCTGGGGTCACAGCCGGTGACTTCACCCAGTTTGACCCCGTTGATCATTACAGAAATATTTCCCGACCGGCAAGTCAGCACACATTGATGCCATTTACCAAGTGGTAAATCCAGAGGCATGGTGGGGGAAAGTTTATTGGCTGATTTGGCGCCACTGCCCGGCGTGGGAAAAACATAACCGGCTTCGGGACGATGCAACTGAACCTGAAAAGCTTTTGGCCAGACTTTATCCGGTTCTGTTGTGAATAATAAGATCCCGCTGTTCGCATTCGGGTCATTGGGATACATCCACTCCAGGCTGAACTGGAAATTTTCGTATATTTTCTGGGTTCGAATGTAACCATAGGGTTTCCCGGAGCAGACCAGCACACTGGGTTGATCCTTGCCACCACTGATTACTTTCCAGGTCAGATTGCGATTCGCCTCTTTCTCCTCTTCACTGACATATTTCCAGTGATCCCAGAAATTCCCGCCATTCAGCAGTTTCTCGGGCCCCGGTAACTGGGGGGTAGAAGATGCTGATTTCTCAACGGGTTTTGACTCGGAAGGTTTTTCCTTAGCGGAAGCA
>NZ_CAXAVM010000147.1:0-18344 GCF_963972345.1 uncultured Gimesia sp.
TTATCGACGGCATACCGACAGGCAGGCGCGCCGGATCCGAGTAAGGAATCGATTTACCCGGAAAACCATTTCTTATGGCGTAAACCAATTGTCCGCCTGGAAGCAGAAACACTGCGAGATCGCATGCTGGCCGCTTCCGGTGTGCTGGCCCCACAATTATATGGTGCCCCGGTGGAAATTAAAGAAGACGATTTCGGTCAGGTTGTCGTTTCCGGCGATCAACTCCGTCGGAGTCTGTATATCCAGGCGCGTCGCAGTCAGCCGGTAGGGATGCTGCAGACATTTGATGCACCGGTGATGGAGATCAACTGTGAGCGGCGTTCCAGTTCGACTGTTGCTACCCAGTCTCTGATGCTGATGAACGGCAGTTTTATCCTTTCACAATCCGCGAAGCTGGCGGAACGACTGTCGCGGGAAGCACCGGAACTCAAGCCGGATGTGCTGGCATCGCTGCCTGGAATCCCGCCGTCCGTCAGACCGGTGTGGAGTTATGGTTATGGGAAACTGGATGAATCGGCAACGCCGAAGCTTGCTTATACAGCGCTGCCCCACTGGACTGGTTCCAGCTGGCAGGGCGGTCCGCAACTTCCGGATCCGGCATTAGGCTGGGTGACGTTGAATGCGGGGGGCGGGCATCCTGCGAGCCAGTATGTTGCCATCCGTCGCTGGACGGCACCTGCCTCAGGAACATTGACTGTCGCAGGAAAATTTCAACATGGCAGCGACCATGGGAATGGCGTGCGGGCGCTGGTCCTTTCCAGCCGTTCGGGACTGGCCGGACAGTGGGAGATTAAAAATCAGTCTGTGGATACCACCGTCAGTTCTCTTGCCGTACAACAGGGCGATACGATTGACTTCATCGCAGACTGCAAACAGAACGATGTGGGTTTTGACTCTTTTTCCTGGACGGTTCAAGTCTCTTTGCAGAACGAGCAGGGGGGAGTCCACAAGTGGGATTCTGCGGCTGATTTTCGAGGCCCGGAACCAGAACAGAAAAACCTGTCGGCCCAGGCAGCTTATGCATTTGAGCTGGCTCTGTGTCGACAACCCTCGCCAGAGGAACTGCTGCTGGTAACCCGTTTTATCAACAGTCAGCTCGTCTATCTGCAACAGCATCCCGAACAGCTTCCCAAAGACGTGACTCCCGGGCGACAGGTGATGACGAATCTGTGCCAGGCGCTGATGAGTTCCAACGAATTTTTATATGTCGATTAGTGATTGCGGTGAGGCTTTACTCTGAAACCCTCTCGCGAAAGACATTCGAGTTTCTTTTACTCTGGTAAATGACTGATGACACATTTCAGTAGACGACAGTTTCTGGCAGAAAACGCGATGGGCATTGGCACTGTCGCACTGGCCTGGTTACTCAAGCAGGACCAACTTCTGGCACGCCCTAAGAATGTCCCTGTCAAACAGCCCCATTTCGATCTGACTCCCAAGCAGGCGCCATTTGTACCACAGGCCAAAGCCATGATCTCGCTATTTCAGCATGGCGGCCCTTCGCATATGGATCTGACAGATCCGAAGCCGGAACTCACCAAATATGACGGCACGGAATTTAAAGGCGATATTCAATACAGCTTTGTTAAACAGGCCAGCAAAGCGTTACTGGGCAGTCCCTGGAAGTTTCGCAAACATGGTGAGTGTGGAACCGAGCTGTCTGAGCTACTTCCTGGTCTGGCGGAAGTCGTGGACGATGTGTGCGTGATCCGTTCCATGCAGACGGGGGCGAATGGTCATGAAGTCTCAATCCGTTATTTTCACGGGGGGATCCCGGGTGTCCTGGGGCGGCCGAACCTGGGATCGTGGCTGGTTTACGGATTAGGTTCGGAATCACAAAATCTTCCGGCTTATATGGTATTAACCGATCCGGGGGGACTGCCCGTGGATGGTGTCACGAACTGGTCAAACGGATTCATGCCGTCGCTATTCCAGGGGACCGTACTGCGACCTAAAGAGCCCCGGATTTTGAACCTGGATGCGCCGGCACATCTCCAGGGTTCCCTGCAGCAGCAGAATCTGGAACTGCTGCAGACGCTCAATCGGCGACATTACGAGCAGCATCCTCACGAATCGGATCTCGAAGCGCGAATCTCAAGTTATGAACTGGCGGCGCGGATGCAGACTTCTGCCCGTGAAGCACTCGATCTGTCGCAGGAGACCAAAGCGACTCAGGAGTTGTATGGACTGGATAATCCCAAAACTCAGGAGTACGGAACACGTTGCCTGATCGCGCGACGTCTGGTGGAACGCGGAGTGCGGTTTGTGCAACTCTTTCTGGGAGGCCAGCCCTGGGATAATCATAATCATCTCACGACCGGTTTACCTGCGATTTGTGAACGCACCGACCAACCAGCGGCGGCCCTGGTAAAAGACCTGAAACAACGGGGTATGCTGGAGACGACACTGGTGCACTGGGGTGGGGAAATTGGACGACTGCCTGTGACCCAGAGCCTGGGAGATCCTAAAACTGTGGGCCGTGATCATAACGGTCAGGGTTTCAGTATCTGGCTGGCGGGAGGGGGAATTAAAGGCGGAATGACCTTCGGTAAAACAGACGAGTTCGGTCATAAGGCGGTAGAAAATATAGTGACCCCCAATGATTTCCAGGCCACCGTCATGCGTCTGTTTGGGCTCGATTATCAGCAGTTGCTCTATCACCATAACGGCCAGGAGCAAATCATTACCAGCGGTCGCCCGGCACGGATCGTCTCTGAAATCATGAGTTAACGTTTGAATCTCTCCAGCATTCCCTGATGCGTACTTCCGGACCTGGGTTAAGCGGGTGAAATAGACCACCGAGTAACAGGATTTCTGATGAGTGCGACAAACTGGCTGGGCTGACCCGTAGACCAGCTCTTATGTATTCGTTTCGATCCCGGTTCAGTTCGGGGTATTCGCCCAGATTCTCGAGTAAGAGGATTGTCCTGAAAATGTCTTGTGCTCTATGATGTCGGCTCAGGATGCATGACAGAATAACTTGAGTTTACAGAGCCTGTGATCAGGTTTTCACGGAACGTCAGAGATCAGAAGTCGACATGAATTGACCAGCTCATGAAATTTCAAATTCGCCAGAGAGAACCGGAATTGATGGATCAGCCCGGACTGTCTGAAGACGAGCATTGCCGTGCTTTAGCGGGATTGAGGCGAATCAACTGGTGGAGCCGCAGTGACGCAATCGTGTGGCCCGCCATTCTTGAACTGGCCGGAAACCGAGCGGGAAAACCCCTGCAGATACTGGATATTGCCAGCGGTGGGGGAGATGTTGCGCTCAGCATCGCTGCCCGGGCGGAACGCGCGGGTATTCCTGTTGAAGTTGATGGTTGCGATATCAGTCCGTTCGCGGTCCGGTATGCCACACAGCAGGCAGCACAGCGGGGATTGAAGCAGGTCCGTTTTTTTGAATGCGATGTGCTCTCGGAATCTCTGGATAAACAATATGACGTCGTAATGTGCTCGCTGTTTCTGCATCATCTGGATGAAGAGCCTGCGCAACAGCTTCTGGAAATCATGGCGCGTTCCACCCGGGAATTGATCCTGGTGAATGATCTTCGGCGGTCGCGGCTCGGATACTCTCTGGCCTGGAGTGCCTGCCGAATATTAACACGATCCCCGGTCGTTCATACTGATGGGCCGCTCTCAGTGGCAGGCGCGTTTACGGAGGCTGAAGTCACGGCGTTGGCTGAAAAGGCGGGGCTGACCGGTTTTCAGATCACCTCTCACTGGCCTCAACGCTGGTTGCTGAAGTGGAGTCGAATATGATTCTGACCAGCTCTCTCAACCTGGAGGCAGCCTGCAGGCAGAACTGGGATGTCATCGTGATTGGTGCAGGACCTGCTGGCGCAGTGGCGGCGTTACAGCTGGCACGACAGAATCTGCGGATTCTTCTGGTCGAACGTAAAACTTTTCCCCGGTACAAAGTGTGTGGCTGTTGTCTGAATCAGCGGGCCATCACTGCGTTGCAGCAGATCGGTCTGGGTGATCTGCTGTCATCTGCGGGAGCTGTGCCTTTAACCCAATTCCGTATGCAGTACCAGGGACGTGATGCAGTCGTAACGTTGCCAGGGGGGCTGGCGGTCTCGCGCGAAGTCTTCGATACGCAACTGGTTCAGTCGGCGATCGACGCAGGCGCTGAATTTTTACAGGAGACCTCCGCGATGCTGGTCGGTACTTCAGAAAATCAGACATCGCGAACCGTCGAACTTTGTTGCCAGGGACAAACCGCCGGTTCAGCGTCTGCAAAAATAATTCTGGCCGCAGACGGGCTGGGACATCCCAGTCTGCAAAACTGTGCGGGCTTTGACATGCAGGTCGCCCCGGATTCGCGGATCGGCGTTGGTGCCGCATTTACTGTGAAAGATCATGCAGCATATCCGGCGGGGATGATTCACATGGCGATCCACAGGTCGGGTTATGCAGGCCTGGTGCGAGTGGAAGGCGAGAACCTGAACCTGGCAGCTGCCATTGATCGGGATTTTATCAAACAATGTGCCGGTCCTGCAAACGCGGTGTTACAGATCCTGAGAGAGTCCGGTTCTGCCATTTTGCCGGAGATGCATCAGTGCAGTTTCAAGGGAACACTGCCTGTTACCCGGAAAACCCTGCGCCCGGTGGGTGACCGGTTGTTTGTGCTGGGAGATGCCGCCGGTTATCTGGAACCGTTTACCGGAGAAGGGATGGCGAACGCGATCACGGAAGGCATGGCTGTCGCACAACTGGTGCCGGAAGGCTTGGCTCACTGGAATTCCACGCTGGAACAAAAATGGTTACGCACCCATGCTGCGCTGACGGATGACCGTCTGTTCTGGTGTCGCTGGCTGGCACGCCTGCTGCGATCGCCCAGTGCTGTGAGCTGGGGAGTGCGACTGTTTCATCTGTTTCCCGGCATGGCGCGACCGATCGTCGCCCGCCTGAATCATTAAAAAATCTGACCGTATCTAAAGAGCATTTATGAGTTTTGAAATATTGGGAATTGGAACGACGAATCCAGAGCATTCGATTTTGCAGTCGGAGGCGGCAGTTCACGCCCAGGCGCTCTCCTGTCATTCTGAATCCACAGAACAGCAGCGGCGTTTGCTGCCGGTGCTTTATCGACGCGCGAGAGTCAAGAGACGACACAGCGTTGTTCTGGAAAACAGCTCCGGTGAAGAAGCTGTCAGGCAGACATTTTATCAGCCAGCCGATTCTCCCGTTGATCTGGGGCCCGCCACTTCGCAGCGCATGCAGGAATACGAAAAACATGCGGCGACTCTTGCGAGAGAAGCTGTCGAGCGAGCATTGAATTCTGCGAATGTCGATCCGGCTGAAGTGACTCAACTGGTGACTGTGTCCTGCAGTGGTTTCAGCGCCCCGGGTTTTGATCTGCAGGTATTGAAGCAGCCTGGATTTTCTCCCGATGTTTCCCGGACGCATATTGGCTTTATGGGCTGTCATGGCGCGCTGAATGGATTGCGTGTGGCAAAGTCGTTTACGGATAACGACCCTTCAGCCTGTGTGGTCGTCTGTGCGGTCGAGGTCTGCAGCCTGCATCAGCAGTATGGCTGGTGTCCTGATAAAATCGTGGCGAATGCCCTGTTCGCAGATGGAGCGGCCGCTGTGGTCGGGAAACAGTCACAAAGCCGTTCCGGCGAACAATGGGAGTTAGTTGCCTCCGGTTCTACTGTGGTTCCGGATTCCGAAGAGATGATGAGCTGGCGGATTGGAGATCATGGATTTGAAATGACGTTGTCTCCCCAGATACCGGATCTGATCAAGGCTCGATTACGTCCCTGGCTGGAGAACTGGCTGGCCGGTCAGGGGATCCGAATTGAAGAGGTTGGCAGCTGGGCCATTCATCCGGGGGGCCCCCGCATTCTGACGGTGGTAGCAGACGCGGTCGGGTTTGAGGAAGAGAAGCTGGCGCCTTCGCGCGAGATCCTTTCCGAGTTCGGCAACATGTCTTCGCCGACGGTGCTGTTTATTCTGCAGCGTCTGCAGGCGGCTCAGGCAGCACGTCCTTGTGTGATGCTGGGTTTTGGCCCCGGCCTGACGATTGAAGCGGCCCTGGTGAAATAGTTTCTGTCAGTCAGCACATTCAAACTCACAACGGCTTGCGGGCGATAAAGCATCCATATTGCATTGCCCCCGATTCATAGGCTTTTAAAATGGTTTCAAAACGGTCCAGAAACATCACCGTGTTGCGATCAATGAGTCGAGCCAGCCAGCGGACACCGGTTTTCTGCACACGCTGTTGACAGATTTCCCAGGTCTGGGCGACGCGAGTGGTCCAGTTATGATATGCCTGGAATTCCAGTCCCGCATTTTCCATCCAGGACTGATAATCAGCGGCGCTTCCCAGCGAAGGACAGAAAAATCCTTCACAGACATCATAAACCTGCTGTCGCGCTTCTTCTGTTTCCAGTTGATCTCCCGCCAGCCACGCACAGATCGCCATGCTGCCCCCCGGTCGCAACCAGCTGGCTGCTTTATTGAAAAAGGCCTGTTTATCAAACAGATGCTCTGTGCATTCAATGCTCCAGACATGGTCAAAGGAGGCTTCAGGAAAGACTGCGGTTTCAGCATCCTGACACAGGAATTGCGTCCGTTGCTGTTGACCTCGACAGCGTGCTTCCAGCGCAGCCCAGCGGCGCTGAACCGGGCTGAGAGTGATGCCAGTCACCTGGCAGCCGAAGGTTTTGGCCAGATGAATTGACGAGCCCCCCATACCACAGCCCACATCCAGCAGGTCTGCATCTGGTTGAACAGCCAGCAGCTCCGCGAGTGTTTCGGTTAACTGTTGCTGGGCGATCGCAGAAGATTTTCCATAATCAATTTGACTTTCTGAGGCACTGTCAGGCTCGTCCCACAATCCATGATGAATGTGGCGTCCCCAGAGGAGGCGATAGAAGAGTGTCGTCAGATTGTAATGGCTGCGAATGACGTTTTTTTGAACGGTGGGGCAACTGATCATGTAATCTCACCATATTTCTCTGGATAAACGGCTGGTTCAGCAAAAGATATGGTATCTTTTAAAACCAAACTCACAAACAAAAAGCCGCTGAATCAGGGATTTCCATCAAGACAGAGGATGGCATGTAATATCTTAAATCTGCCATAAATAACAGGTTTGATGTGGTGGAAGCATGGACACGCACCCTGTACCTAAATGAAACTTATTTATTGACAACAGCCGGTCGTATCTGTATGGTTTTATATATATTATAGATAGAGATGACGCTATTTTAGTATCCCCCCTACGAAACCTTCCCACCTCAATCAGAATCGACATGAACACATTGCATAATACTGCTTCAATACGTCTGTTCGTTTTCTGCTTCCCGGTTGTAATTCTTCTGAGCTGTTTTACGGACGCGTTAAAAGCAGAAGAAAAAAACTCCCCGGTCAGTTTTGTCAATGATGTTGTACCTGTATTGACTAAAGCGGGTTGCAATATGGGTGTCTGTCACGCGAAAGCCGGTGGTGGGCAGAATGGCTTTCAACTGTCCCTGCTGGGATTTGAAACCCTGGATGATTATGACAGCCTGGTCAAGGAAGCGCAGGGGCGTCGGCTGTTTCCCTCGGTTCCTGAAAAGAGCCTGCTGCTGACGAAAGCATCGAACGAAACGCCCCATGGTGGCGGCATTCGTCTTCCGCGCGATTCAGAAGGTTACCAGGTGATCCAGCGCTGGATCGCAGAGGGGGCTCATTATTCAACCGGGAACGAGCCGACACTGGAATCGGTAGAAGTGGAGCCCGAACGTGGTGTCGTCAATATGGGTGAGACCCGCCAGCTCAAGGCGATCGCAAAATACTCGGACGGCAGTGTTCGTGATGTGACTGAAGTCGCGCTCTATGAATCGAACATCAAGTCGATGGCAGAAGCGACCGAGGAAGGTGTTGTCAAAGTTCATGACATTCCCGGTAAGGTGGCGGTGATGGTTCGCTACCAGGGGAAGATTGCGGTTTTCACAGCGTCAATTCCACTGGGGGCACCGATTCAGGAAGTGCCTACGGAAAAGAATATGGTCGACCGTCATGTCTTCGCCAATCTGAAAGAACTGGGAATTCCCCCCTCACCGGTCTGTGATGATCAGACATTTTTACGTCGCGTGACTCTGGATATTTGTGGTCGCTTTCCTACCCGGGAAGAAACCGAATCGTTTCTGGCAAGTACCGATCCCAAAAAACGGGATGAGGTTGTGGAACGTCTGCTGCGAAGTCCCAACTATGCAGACTACTTCGCTTCCAAGTGGACACCGCTCCTGAAAAATCGTCGTGATGCCGCTAACGATATCACTTCCAACTTCGCATTTCATGCCTGGATTCGTGACAGCCTGCTGGCCAATGTTCCCTATGACCAACTGGTTCGCGAGCTGCTGGGAGCGACCGGAACCGTTGTCACAAATCCACCTGTTGCCTGGTACAAACGCGTGAAAGATCCCAAAGATCAGCTGGAAGATATTGCCCAGCTGTTTCTGGGAGTGAGGATGCAATGTGCACAATGCCATCACCATCCCTTTGAACGCTGGAGCCAGGATGATTATTACAGTCTGGCTGCTTTCTTCTCACAGATTGGACGCAAGCCGACCGGAACCCAGGGGGAAGATCTGATCTTTCATCAGCGCGGTGTTGCCCAGGCAAAGAACGTAAAATCGGGTGAGATGCTCAAACCGATGGCACTGGGCGATGACATCGGCGAAATTTCTCCCGATGAAGATCCCCGGCTGCGATTGGGTAACTGGATGAGTTCCCAAGACAATCCCTTCTTTGCCAAAGCCCTGGTGAACCGCTACTGGAAACATTTTTTCAAACGGGCATTGATCGAACCGGAAGATGATATCCGGGATACGAATCCCCCCTCCAATCCGGAACTGATGGCGGCCCTGGAAGAGCATTTTATCAACTCGGGCTTTGATCTGAAGCAACTGATTAAGTTGATTACGCAGTCGCATACCTATCAGCTGAGTTCAATGCCGAATGAATATAACCTGCAGGATCGCCAGAATTATTCGCGGTTCTATCCTCGTCGTCTCCAGGCGGAAGTCCTGCTGGACTCGGTCGATCAGCTGGCTGGCTCGACAACCGCGTTTGCAAATTTGCCTCCGGGAACTCGTGCGATCGCCTTGCCGGATAACAGCTACACGAACGCTTCGGCATTTCTGAAGGTGTTTGGCCGTCCCAACAGTGCCAGCGTCTGTGAATGCGAGCGGGTGCAGTCTTCGAGTCTGGCGCAGAGTCTGCATCTGATTAACTCCTCCGAGATGAAATCCAAGCTGGCGGCCGCCAATGGTCGTGCCGCTCAACTGGCGAAAGAAGCTGATAAACCTGTGGAGCAAAAAGTCAACGAGTTGTATCTCATCGCTTTTGCCCGCAAGCCACAGCCCGAAGAATTACAGACAGCAGTGCAGTTTCTGACGACGCCGGTTGCTGACGAAAAAACGAAACCGGATGCGAAGAAAACACCGACTTCAAAAGACTACCAGGACCTGATCTGGGCTCTGATGAATACCAAGGAATTTTTGTTTAATCACTGATCATTTAGTGGAGTGTCATTTTTAAATTTTGGGTTGACAGATATTACGAGAGTGCGACAACGGAGCACGTAAACAACACCCCTGACTCTCAGTATCCAGCTTGATAAAGCATAATTTCTCTCACGATCAACGAATTTGAAACCAGTACAATAGAGGCCGGGAAATATGAAATACGTTCGACTGCAGTTCTCACTTGTGACAGGGGTCTGCCTGGCAGTGCTTTGCCTGGTTTCAGCGACGGCACAGGCACAACTGGTCTGTCTACCCGCGCCCCGGTTATTGACGACGATGCCCATGGGAGGGCAGGCGGGGACCACCTTTGAAGTGACCATTTCAGGCGAAGACATTGAGGATGCCGATGAGCTCAGTTTCTCGCATCCGGGAATCACGGCAGTCCCGAGTGTGGACAAAGACGGTTTACCGGTCCCCAATAAATATACCATTACCATTGCCCAGGACTTTCCACTGGGAATCCATGAAGCCCGCGTGATGACGCGGCTCGGCGTTTCCTCCTGCCGCGCGTTCAATGTCGGCCGTCTGCCTGAAACGTCACAGACTGCGGCGAATACCACATTGGAAACCGCAAAGAAGCTGGAACTGAATTCGATCTGCAACGCGGTCATGTCCAGACAGAAGATCGACCATTACACGTTTGAAGCCGGTAAGGATCAACGTGTGATTGTCGACTGTGCCGCGAAAGGCATCGATTCCAAACTCGATCCGGTAGTAATCATTGCCGATGAGCGTGGAATGGATCTGGTGGTAGAACGACGTGGCGGAATGCTTGATTTTAAGGTTCCCGAGTCCGGCAAATACGTGATTAAGGTACACGGTTTAACCTATGATGGCGGCCCTTTTCATTTTTATCGCCTGGCAGTGAAGAATGTCGCCCGCGATGAGATTGTTCCCCGCATGCCTTCCATCAAAGAAGTCAGCGCTTTCTCATGGCCTCCTGCCGGGCTGACAGATGAAACGCTCAAACCGGAAACGGAACCGAATAATGCCCGCGCGGAAGCACAAAAAATCACTCTGCCCTGTGATATCAGTGGCAGTTTCTTTCCCGCTGCCGACGTCGATACTTTTGAATTTACCGCGAAAAAAGGGGAAGTCTGGTGGGTCGAAGTCGCCTCTGAGCGACTGGGTCGTCCCACCGATCCATCGATTGTGGTACAGCATGTCAGCGGGACGGGATCGGAACTGAAAATTACCGATCTCGTAGAACTCAGCGACATCCCCAGCCCGGTCAAGGTTTCCAGTAATGGCTATTCCTATAACGGCCCTCCTTATAATGCCGGGTCCTCAGATATCATCGGGAAAGTCGAAATTAAGCAGGACGGGGTACATCATCTGCAGATCCGGGATCTGTTTGGTGGGACCCGTAACGATGCGAAAAATATTTATCGACTCGTGATCCGCAAGGCGGCTCCCGATTTTGCCCTGGTGGGCTGGGCGCTGCATATGAACCTGCGAAATGGCGACCGGAATGCCCTCTCCAAGCCAATTGCCTTACGGGGCGGCGCTACCATGCCTCTGGAAGTGGTTGTGGTTCGGCGTGATGGCTTCGACGGGGAAATAGAACTGTTCATGGAAAATCTGCCAGAGGGTGTGACTGCGACCGGGCTGAAGATTGGTAAGGGAAAATCAAGAGGCACCATGCTGATCTCTGCAGCCGCAGGGGCGCCCCGGGGTTTAACCAGCGCGAAATTCTTCGGTCGGGCCACCATCAATGATCAGGTCGTTACACGTCCGTGTGCCCTGGCTTCCATGCAGTGGCCTGTAAAAAATGCCTGGAGCGAAGTCCCCAGCCCACGCCTGATGGCCGACGTACCCGTTTCTGTCTGCACTTCAGAACAGGCACCGATCACCATCGCTCCTGCGGAAGAGAAAGTCTGGGAAGTGACAGCCGGTGAAAAGCTGACCATCCCGCTCAAGCATGATCGCCGCAGCGAATTTTCGGGTGCCAATATCACCTTGAATACCTATGGCGAAGGTTTTGACCGAAATAAAGCCTTCGATGCTCCGTTAAAGGCCGACGCGTCCGAAGCAGTTCTGGACCTGGCGACTCTGAAAACGCCTCCCGGTGAATACAAAATCGCTTTCGGCGGATATGCGGTGGTGAAATATCGGGATAACCCGAATGCAGTTGCCCTGGCAGAAACAGAATTGAAACAGGCACAACAGGCGGCGACCACTCTGGCTGCCGAAGCCGAGAAATTGCAGAAGCAAGGCGATGCAGCAGCCAAAGAAGCGGTTGCGAAAGCAAAAACAGCTCAGGCGGCGGTGACAAAAGCCGATAAACAGTTACAGCGAGCAACTGCTAAAGCCAAGCCGAAAGACATTGTTGATATCATCTTTTCCAGGCCGATTTCCATTCGCGTCAATCCAGCTAAGAAGGCGAAATAGTGATGACCGATCCGTTTCATGCATCCACAGTTCATCCGTGTCCGGGGCCGGAAACTCGTCGTGGCTTTCTCAAAATGGGCCTGGCTGGTTTTGCTTCCCTCAGTCTTCCCGGCATTCTGCGATTGCAGGCAGCGAATCCTCTGCCCAATCAAAAGAAAAAGACTGCCGTCATTATGGTCTGGCAACCGGGCGGTTGTTCTCACATCGATACGTATGATCCCAAGCCAGCCGCTCCCATTGAATACCGGGGCCCGTTCGGGATGATCCCGACCAATGTGCCGGGGATGAACTTTACCGAGCTGCTGCCGATGCAGGCAAAAATTGCTGATAAGTTTACCGTGCTGCGTTCCATGCGTCATGACAGTCCCGGGCATCCCGCGGGAACACTGCGAATGCTGACCGGTGATACTGACCGTCGCGACAAGGAAATTCCCAAATATCCAGACTGGATGTCGGTCACCAATTATCTGCGTTCCAAAGAAGGTCCGCGCAAAAATCCGCTGCCACCTTATGTGGGCATCAACTTTTCATCTCAACGTGTAGGGGGAGCCTACCTGGGGGATGCCTACGGTCCTTTCACGGTTTCCGGGGATCCCAATCAACCAAACTTTACGGTTCCCAATATTGGTCTGTCGAATCAGGCCGAAGTCAAGCAGCTCGATCGTCGCGCGACACTCAGGCAGAAGCTTGATACCCTGGAACGCTCGTTCGACCAGGCAGGGGAACTGCAGGCACTGGATGAGTTTGAAACGCAGGCCATGACATTGCTGACCAACCCCAAAGCAAAAGATGCATTTGATTTGAGCCAGGAAGATGACCGTACCCGAGATCGCTACGGCCGCAACACCTGGGGGCAGCAGTTACTGATGGCACGACGTCTGGTGGAAGCAGGCGTGGATGTGATCTCCACCAGTTTGAGTGGACCGTTGTGTGGTCGGGGGCAGAACTGGGACGATCACGCCGTGAATCATCACGTGTTTGATGCGATGCGGTTCCGTTCGCAAGCCTACGATCAGGCGGTCTCGGCGTTGATCGAAGATATCTATGACCGGGGGCTGGATGAGCGTGTGCTGGTCGTCGTCACGGGTGAATTCGGACGGACTCCGAAAGTGAATTATCAGCCCAGTACCGGGGAAGGCAATGCCAGTGCTCCAGCCGGGACGAAACAGCCTGGTCGAGACCACTGGCCTCGTGCTTTTTCGAATATCTGGGCAGGCGGCGGTATTGAGACCGGACGCTTTATCGGTGCGAGTGACAAACTGGGCGAAGATTCCGTTGAACGGATCTGTGGCGCGGGTGATTTCCTGGCGACCATATACCATCATCTGGGCATCGATTCCTCCAGTGTGTTTATCGAAGACTTTAATGGTCGTCCGACTCCTATTATTGCCGATCAGGGTAAACCGATTCCGGAGTTGATTGGTTAAACCTGATCGTGATTGACGCTGGTTGATTGCTGCGCCGTTTCTGGCTTATAATCTGCGGCTTATAATCTGCGCACGTGTTGCGCCTGCTGTATCTGATCCCGGACGGAGCCCCTCTCTGCAATGAATGCATTGATTATCGCGATCTATGTCTGCGTCTATCTCAGTATGCTGCTGGGGGGAATTCCCGGTTTAAAAGTGGATCGGACGGGGGCCGCCTTACTGGGGGCTCTCATTCTGCTGGCGGCGAAAGGTCTGACCGAACAGGAGGCGCTTGAGTCGATTGATGTGCCGACGCTGGCCCTCTTGTTTGGCATGATGGTGATCTCGGCTCAACTCAGGCTGGGCGGCTTTTATGGTCATATTACGAACCGAATCGTGATGCATGACCTGTCTCCGCCTCTCTTGCTGGCATCTGTGACTGGTTTTGCAGGTGCTTTGAGTGCCTTCCTTACTAATGATGTTGTCTGCCTGGCGGTGACGCCGATTCTGTCTCAACTCTGCTTGAGAAAAAAACTGAATCCGATCCCCTTTCTGATCGCGCTGGCATGTGCTGCGAATATCGGGAGTGCGGCGACTTTAATCGGGAACCCGCAGAACATCCTGATCGGTGAATCGTTAAACCTGTCATTCAACGGCTATCTGCTGACGGCATTCCCTCCCTGTCTGCTGGGCCTGATCATCTTATGGGCTGTGATCGTTTACCAGTACCAGGGGCAATGGTATATCGAGTCTGCAGCGGTTTCGGAGGAAGTCGAGAATCCGTTTAATTCCTGGCAGACCGGAAAAGGGCTGGTGGTGTTAATTCTGCTGGTGCTGGGGTTCATGCTGGCTCCCTGGCCTCGCGAATTACTGGCTTTGGGGGCGGCGGGAATTCTATTATTCAGCCGCACGTTTTATTCCCGCAATGTGATGGGACTGGTTGACTGGCCGCTGCTGGTGCTGTTTATCAGTCTGTTCATAGTCAACCAGGCTTTTCAACTGGCAGGGGGGATGGAGTGGATGATGGCACGTTCGCACGCGGCCGGGATCTCACTGGAAAATCCCGCGACGCTATTTCTTTCGACTGCGATTTTGAGCAACCTGGTTTCGAATGTGCCCGCGATCATGCTGCTGTTGCCGTTGTCACCTGGCGCGGAAATGGGGCCTGTACTGGCATTGAGCAGTACCCTGGCGGGCAATTTTATTATCGTGGGCAGTGTTGCGAATATCATCGTTGTCGAATCGGCCCGACTGGCGGGGATTAAGATTGACTTCAAAACTCATGCACGTGTGGGAGTCCCGGTGACGATCATCACGTTAGCAGTGGCCTGGATCTGGCTTCGAATGATCGGTTAATGCAATTCTGTTTTTCGAAGCCGCTGGTTCTGATCTGTTACAGAACCGGTCCCAGCATGGCGATGGCGTTATTTTTGAGGCGACGTGCCATACTCCAGGCGGCGACTGCTTCTGCTGTGACTTCTTTTGAAGCGGCCATATATTCCTGCTGACGTTCCCGGATACTTTGGGTCAAGGCGGGATCATAAAACAGAATGTTGTTTTCGTAATTGAGGTCAAAACTGCGACGATCCATGTTTGCAGAACCGATTAAAGTGACATCGCCATCCAGCGTCAATGATTTCGTATGCAGCAGCCCCCCCTCATATTCATAGATTTTTACCCCTGCCTGCAGCAGTTCTTCATAATAACTGTGGCTGGCAGCACCGACGATCCGCGAATCATTGCGTGCCGGGAAAATAATTTTCGTATCAATTCCCCGGTATGCGGTTGCACAGATGGCATCCTGCATCGATTCGTTCGGAACATAATAAGGCGTGGTAATAACCAGTTCGCGACGCGCCGAATGAATCAGCGATTCAAACAGTTCGGGCATTGCAGAATAGCGAACGGTGGGCCCGGTCCCCACTACCTGGGCCGGCAATCCTGTTTCCGCCGGCGTGATGGGAGTGCTTAACAGTGAAGACAGGTCTTCGTCAACGTACGTCATCCAGTCGCTGATAAACAGATGCTGGTTCTGACGCGCTACGGGGCCTTGAAACCGAATGACCGCATCCACCCAGGGGGCGTACCTGGGTTTGATGCGAAACTCCGGGTCGGCGCAGTTCTGACTTCCACAGTAGGTGATGTTGTGATCGATGACCACAATTTTACGGTGATTACGCAGATCGATGCGTCCCACAAACGGACGGAGCAGGGGATTTCCAATCGGCAAGGCGACCGCGGTATGTATGCCGGCGGCTGTCATTTCATTCCAGTAAGGTGATTTAATCAGGATCCGGGAACCCAGTCCATCCACCATGGCGCGACATTTCACACCACGCTCAGCCGCGCGTTTCAGCGCGTCGATAATTTTACAGCCGTTCTGATCGGGTAACCAGATATAAAACAGCAGGTGCACGTGGTCTTGCGCGGAATCAATATCTTCCACCATCCTGTTGATCGTGGTATTGGAATCCGCCAACAGTTGCCCGCTATTTCCCCCCACCGGGGAATAGCCACTGATGGAACGTCCGACACGAAACAGATGGTCATAGATATCAGGAATCTGTGCCTGCAATGTTTCCTGAGGACAGGTGTCGTTGCTTAATTTTGGCAGGCTGTCGATGACCTTCTGCATGCGGGCGACGCGGCGGCGTCCGATATTGACTTCTCCCAGCAGCAGGTAGGCAAGGATGCCAATAACAGGCAATGTGACGACAACAACGATCCAGGCCAGCCGCGATGTCGGTTCACGATGCGGCCTCAGAATGACGCGCATGATCACCAGGATTTCAAGCGAAATATGAATCAGCACCGCGATCGTGGCTGCGTCCATTAAATGTTCCCTGCCAATGCGGACCAGATTCCGCGCAAAAGAGTCTTGAATACGAAAGAAGCAACTTACCGCATTGCCAGTGTGAGTTCAAGACACGCATTCCAAAGGCTGTACTGATCGAAAAGCAGCGTCGTCACTGAGTGAAACCACACAGGCGAATGCTGCAGAGAGTTTGAGAGATGTTTTCTGGATCGAGACAGCTGTACTTAGACAATTCCTGGTGAGCTGGATATCATGTTAAGTCTACGAAGTGTTACCTTCCTGCGCGGAGATACCAGTATTAAATTGTATTTGAACTCAATTATGTTTTATATCACTTTGAGCAGACCGAGCTTTCGTTTGAAAAAGATTCCCCTACGATATTTCTGGATGATGATTATCGTTTTTGTCAGCCAGATTGCATCCCTCCAGGCGAACCAGAAGCCGGAACGTGGATTTCGGGAATTAGATCGATTCAAAGCATCAGAAGCACATCAGGCAGTCGCCGTTGATGAAGCTGCATTCTATGCGATCTCAAGCCGTGCAGTGGCCCGGTACGATAAAGCTACTGGAAAACAGCTGGCATACTGGACAGGCCCGAAAGACTCCCACATCAGGCATTTGAACAGCGGGATTGTGACGGGAGGAAAACTTTACTGTGCCCATTCCAACTGGCCTCAAAACCCGCTTCAGAATACGATCGAAGTCTTTCAGCCGAAGACTCTGGAACATCTGGAGACATTAACGTTTCCGGAGACAGCAGGAGCCATCAACTGGGTTGATAGGCGCGGGGGGAAGTGGTGGGTCTGTTATGCATTTTATGGTGAGATCGAAAACGTCCGCAAAACCAGGATCGTGCGCTACGATGATGAATGGCAGCCGGAAGCGGAGTGGACATTTCCTGATTCCGTCGTGAAACGTTTTTTACCCCACAGTAATTCGGGAGGCGCATTTGGACCCAACGGACTGCTGTATGCCACCGGTCACGATCATGGGGAAGTCTATGTCCTGAAAGTTCCAGAGTCTCCTGGTGAACTGGTGCATGTGGAGACGCTGGCTGTGCCACTGTCCGGGCAGGGAATTGCCTGGGATCAGAGTGATATTGGCACTTTTTGGGGCATCGTGCGACGTTCAAAAGAAGTCGTAAAGCTGAGACTGACCCATTCCGCGGAATTCAAAGCACTTCGCGATCGCATTCAATGGAAACGCGACGTACAAAATCCCATTCTGCCGCCACGCGCAGCGGGAAATTTCGATTCCACACGTTGCATGAATCCCTGGGTCGTCAGGCAGGCTGACGAGTACCACCTGTTCTACGCCGGCGGTGATGACGATGGTCTGCATCGGTTAGGAATGGTGACAGCAAAAACCGATCAGCTCACACAGTGGGATCGGAGTGGACCTTTATTCGACAAAGGCAAGCCGGGCGCATTTGATGCACGCTGGTGTGTCCTGCCGCATGCGATTCGAATGGCAGACGATCGCTGGCACTTGTATTACACGGGAAACAGCGGCAAGGGCACGGGGCTCAGTTCCTTTCCGGGAATCGGTCTCGCGACAAGCCAGGAAGGAAGAGACTGGTCCCGTTTCAGTACTCAGCCGGTGCTGGCGCGGAGTGGTGAACCGGGAAGCCCCGATGCGATCGGCATTGCCGGCGGCTCCGTATTGAAGGTGCAGCGAAGTGATGGGACTTCGGAATGGCGTTTTTATTACACGGGATGCCCTACCACTGGAAAAGCCCACCTGCTCAATCAGCAGAAAACTATCTGTCTGGCGGTGTCTGAAGATGGCATTCACTGGGAAAAGCAGGGCGCCATCATGCTGCGTGATCCCGAACGAGATTATGAAAATGTGGGAGTCGCTGGCCCCGTTGTTTTGCAGCGTGAAGGGGGCGGATTTCAGATGTGGTATTCCGCGATTGGATCCCGCTGGGGGTATTATTGCATCTGCTACGCGGAATCAGAGGATGGGGTCTTCTGGACCCGGGGGGCCGAGTCGGGAGATAATCTGCAACTCACCCCCACCGGTTCCGGTTGGGAGAGCCAGATGGTAGAGTATCCCTCGGTCATACGCGAAGGCAAGCGGTTACGCCTGTTCTACTGCGGGAACGGTTATGGCAGAACGGGAATCGGGACCGCCGTCAGTATCGAACCCAATCAGCAGAACTGACACTTGCTTTTTGAGTCGCGGCGGTAATGATACTGGCGGGAC
>NZ_CAXAVM010000148.1:0-18107 GCF_963972345.1 uncultured Gimesia sp.
AATCTGGATCTGCAGACCAATGAAGCAAAAATCCTGAGCCTGAAGGGAAAACTGAATACCGCTTCTTCCAACAAAGAATTTGACATTATCAAAGGTCAGATTGAAGCAGACCAGATGGCCAACAGTGTGCTGGAAGATGAAATTCTGGAACTGATGGATAAAATTGACGCCACTGAAACGGAAGTTCAGGATTGGGTCAGGAAAAAAGAGGCAGCGCACGCCGAAGCCAAAAAGCTGGAACAAGACTTCGCGTCGATGCGTGATTCACTCGATGAAGAGATTAAAGAGTGTAATGCGGCGATCTCGGATGCAGAACAGATCATTCCTGACAGTATTAAAGTACAGTTTGCAAGACTGGTTCGATCGCATGGAGCCGGGGCGCTGGCTTTTGTTGCTGGACGATTCTGCTCTGCCTGTAACGTCATGATTGAGCCTCAGTTACGCGTCGAATTGAACTCAGGGCGGCTCGTGTTCTGTAAGTCTTGCGGGCGTCTGCTGTATCTGGAAGAGAGTTCCGAATAATCCCGGGCTGTAGTTTCAGCGTCCCAGCAGAGCCAGCACACCCAGTCCATAAAACGTGTATTCCACGTCTGCCTGTTCATCCCAGCTGGCTCCGCGAAAGCCTCCGGTAGGAAACTCCAGCCATTCGGTCATGAATTTCTGTACCTGGTCCAGGTCAATCAATGCTTCCAGTTCCAGATCCTGCGCGGTCAATAAGCCGGTAAAGGTGGATAAACCATCTGCGAAAGGAATTCTGGTATTGGCCTGAAAGCCTCCTTCGGAACTTTTGACCTGCTTCAGGAAGTCCTGAACATCATTTTTGAGTTCGTCATCCATGCTGTTCAGGATGTTCAATGTCGCGACCGCTGCTGCTGTGGGGTTCGTTCCACTCCGCTTCATGGGGGAAATTTCGACAAAACCACCATCGTCGCGCTGTCTGTCATAGAGGAATTGAATCAGGCGATTGGGTTCGGGGAGATCCAGGCCGATCAACTGATAAATCAGCACGATCAGAAAACTGTGGTAAGTGCTGCCCAGTGCCCCCTGTTCTGATTTCGCGTAACCTCCATCTGCCGTTCTCAGACGTTCCAGCGAACTGGCGATTTCTGAATTCCAGTCTGCAGGAACAGTTTGCAGCAGATCTTCTCCACCAGAAGCCTGCGTAATCAATGCGCAGTACAGCCAGCTCAAGAGGTCAATGGTCGACAGTTTTTCGATCTGAAACTGCCTGAGGTAGTCACTGATCTTCCCACACTCTGCTGGTTGAACTCCACCTAGAATTCCCAGGCTCCGCACTGCAAAGCCCGTATAATAGAGGTCTGATCCTTCCTCCCTGCCTGAAAAGCCCCCGTCGGGCTGCTGTTGTGATAAAATGAACTGGCGATGTTTCTCCAGAGAAGCTGTCGGCCATTTCTCCAGACCTTCCGCCAGGCGGAGGGCCAAATTCAGTAAATAGGGCTGGTGATTCATAAAAACTGCAGGCCTTAAGGGGAAAAGGTTGGATGACAGGCGGGAATGTGAAGCTGTTTTCGTGGGACTATTTTGAAAATTGTCCAGATTTTCTCATGGGAAACGTCAAATTCGTCTTTCGTCGAATCTGAATTTTGAATATGTTCCCGCCCAACATCTCTAAAACTCAAAGAATCATTCTCTCTCCAGACTGTAAATCAAGTAAACCATTCGGAACGCTCTTTTTTACAATCTACCCGGATCTGCCTGAGCTTCAGACGGATCTACGATTCTTCCGAGTCACAATTCACATTAAAAACAACCAGTAAACTAATCAAATCACCGTAACACGTTTCCGTGAAAAAGCTGATTTTTCCCGGATTGTGTCACAACATATCCAATCACAGGATGACCAGTGCCTCATTCGAGGAAACAGTCATGATCACGGCCTCTCTCCTGATCTTGATTCACTGATCGAACTGAACCCACTCCTTAAAAACAATCATTATCAGATAGACCTTCAATAACGGACATGTTCCCTACCGGGGACGGTTTCTGCCTGTGGTGGAATGTTCTGTCATTGAATGTGCGTGTGTAGTGTAAATACGACTTGATTAATCGAGTCTGTGGAGAATTCTCCCTGGCTCATTCCCGAATTCAGAAGATTACTTGTTGAGATAATCTCATGGATTTTCCTGAAAAAATTGTCATAGATCAAAACAATTTCATGACAGATCAAAATAGAACAGAGCGGGACGAAAACGCCAAAATGCACTCAGCGTGCTTTGCCGAGGTGAAACAGATGCCTGTGTTGACATCAAGCTATTCTGGACGATTTATGAAAATTGCATTTCGCCTGATTGCCGGCGTAATCGTTCTGGCGATATCCGCCATGTCAGGAACATTATTAGCCGAGGATGAAGTCGAATTTTCGACGATCATTGCCGATGGTTCAGAGACAACAGATACACTTGACGGAATATCCTCCGTCGTGCCGGGCAACGGCATGGGAACTCTTTTTCGGGCCGGTCATCAGGCTGGTAAAACAGTAGGTCTGGATGAATCGATCTCTCACATCGAAGCCATGCCATACCTGTTTACTCACACAAAAAATCCGGATGATGCCGGGATGTTGTTCGGGAATTTCCGGCTGTGGCGAACCAATCGGGGGAACCTGGGTGGTGGTGCCGGCCTGGGCTATCGATTCTACAACTATGATTCCGACCGGATCTTCGGTGCCAGTTTTTACTATGACCGCGATGACTCGACCAATAAAATTTTCCAGCAGCTGGCCTTGAACGTGGAAACGATGGGGCGTTACTGGGATGCGAACGGTAACTTTTACCTGCCCATTGGAAATCGTCGTCAGGAATTGAGCCTGGATTTTAATGAAGGCAGTCAGAGATTTTCTGAATTCAATGTACTGTATGATCAGACACGAACGCTGGGAACCGCGATGCGTGGTTTCGATGCGGAAATCGGGGTGCCCATCTATGGTGAGCTGGCGCAGCAGTTTCAGGCTCGCGCGTATGCAGGTACCTACGGATTTCAGGCATCGGAAAGCGAAGATGTCTGGGGCTGGCGCGGTCGGTTACAGGCCTATCCATTACCCAATGTTCTGACGGAACTCAGTATTACCAGCGATGACACATTTAATACCAACGTATTCTTCAATGTGACCTGGACCTTTGCCGGTCGTCCTGAGTGGAACGAAATGGAAAAATCCACCCAGATGTATCGGATGGCGGAACGGGTTCGCAAAAACTACAACGTTGTCATCGAACAAAAGAAAGTTGTTGACAGCGGACTGGTCGCAATCAACCCGGACACCGGTCTGCCGTGGACGATCTCGCATGTCGATTCTTACGCTGCTCCTGGTGGTACCGGTACGGTTCTGGATCCTTACCAGACGATTCCGGATGCGCAAGCCGGACCAGACAGAGATATCATCTTTACGCATGCCGGCAGTTTTTATGATAACGCTGCCCCCATTACTTTGACTGCAGGCGAGCGTGTTCTCGGTGAAGGTCAGGGTGTGGACCACTTCATCAATATTTCAGGATTTGGACCGAAGCTGCTGCCCAATTCTCCTGCTTATGGTGATCCACTCAGACCTGACAGTTTTGTCAGACCTACCTTTAACGATACTGTTGGCGACGGTGTGATTCTGGCATCAGACAGTGAATTTTCCGGTTTCATCCTCAATGATCCTACGGGCCGGGGTGTAGTCGGAATTGGAGTTTCGGAAACGACTGTGAATTATGTTGATGTCAATAACGCAGTTGGAGAAGGCATCTACCTGAGCAGTGTCTCAGGCAGCCTGGACTTTGAATCTACCAATGTAACGAACTCTACGGGGGATGCCTTTGTCGTCGATGGCGGTGATGCACTGGTCCGCTTCGATACCGGTACGATTGAGAACACGGACGCGGGACGAGCCGTATTGATTCAAAATACGACGGGTGGTTCCATCAATATGACCGGATCTTCAGTCACAGATACGAACAGTCAGGGGGTCTTGATTAACAATATCAGCGGTGGTGCCGTTTTAGATAACGTGACGATTACAGGCAGCACCAATGAAGGGATTCATGTGACCGGTGGTTCTGCCAATGCCGTTGTCACCTTCCGAAATACAGCCCAGGCTGCCACCATTATTGATTCTGCGACGGATGCGAGCATCTTCGTGGAAGATTACCTGGGAGTGTACCAGATGCAGGATATCAATATTCTGAATCGAAATGGAACAGGTATCCTGGTGGAAAATCTGACAGGCAATATAGCTGTCGTAGGAAATACAACGATTACCAATGGTGTCTCGGCTGCTACAGACCATGGCATTGATATCAATAATACCTCAGGAAATATTTCGTTCGGCGGAAGCCTGGGAATCACGGGAAGTAACGGCGAAGGGATTTCATTTAATAATGGAGGTAATACGGGTACCTTCAGCGTGTCCGGTACAACAACGATTTCCGGTACTGCCAATGAAGCCTTTATTGTGCTCAACGACAGTCCGCTGATCCGTATGGGTACGACTAACCTTTCGAACAACAGCTTAACCAATTCTGTACTCTTGCTCGATAACGCGGGCAATGGCGTAACAACGCGCACCGTATCCTTCGGCAATACGACGGCCACGGGAACCGTTGGTACTACCGTACCGGTGGTCAATATACTTAATTCGAACGCGGCGATCAGCTTTTCCTCTCTGAACGTGAATGCGAACAGTGCAGCCTATACTGCCATAGTCGATCCGTTAGTCAACCCGGCCGTGGGTGTGTATGTGCATGATAACCCCGGGAACGTAAATTTTGGTGTGTTGAACATTACCGCAACCAATAACCTGGCGTTGATTGCCAATAATAATACCGGAACAATCAGCTCAAACGGCGGGGTTATTTCCGTTACCGACGCTGCAGCGATTGATATTGAAGATTCCAATATCTCAATGAATCTGACTGCTGTGAACGCCAGCAATACCTCGGGACCTCCACTGACACCCGGCGGTGCAGCCGGTGATGCCGAATTTTATCTGAACAGTGCCGGTATCCGTCTGGTGCGGACACCCGGGCTATTCGGGATTACCGGGGACGGAAATTCGCTCGAAGCCGGTGGTACCATTCTGGATGCCCAGCATGGTGTCTGGATGGAAGATATCGGGCGTGTGAATATCGATGGTCTGGAAATTCAGATTCCGCTCACATCCGGTATCGAATGGCATCAAACAACTGTGGCAGACGGCCCCGAGGTCAATCTCACACGGGTCCGGGTAGAAGACTCGCTGGGCACCGGTATCCGCGTTGTCAATGGTCGCACATTCACGCTGACCGAGTCCGAACTCCTGGACAACGGAAATGCCCTCGACGAACATTCCCTGGACTACCTGGTGAATATCGAAGTTGATGATACGAACAATGATATCTTCAGCGTCATCCTGCAGGACAATACGATTACGGACGACAGTGCAGATGCAATTCGCATTGAGTCAGGCGGACTGCTTGACGACTCTCTGATGAGCCTGGTGATGGAGCGGAATACTGTGACCAACAGTAGCTCTGATACATCCAACCTGAGCGTCATCTGGGAAGGGCCTTTGAGTATGTTTATCAATGATTCCAACAATTTTGTAGGCACAGGAGCTACCAATAATGTCGGTATCGAAGTGGACGCGACCAGTACAGATCTTTCAGACCTGATGACGCTGACAGTAACGAATAATAACTCCTTTACTTTCGCGGGTACCGTCAGTAGAGGTATAGAAGTTTCAACCGAAGGGCCCTCCAATATCCTGATTGCAAACAACAACGCTCAGGGATTTATCATGGGCGGAACGGGTTCCTACGGGCTCCGTTTTCTTGACCTCGCTGCAAACTCCAATGTGCAAATTGATTCTAACTTGATCAATATGACCGGCTTGAATGCACGTGCAATCTTCTTCGATCTGGTTAACGCCTCTTCTTCTTCTGTGATCATTGATAATAACCAGATTGGCCTGTTCGATGGCAATTTATTCATCGATACGGCGGTCGGGTTCAATGCAATGACAAACGGTCCTCTGACATTGGGAACCGGTGTTAATAATATCGTGAATATCACTTCTGTCGGGAACAACAACAGCTTCCTGTTGTTCAATCCTGGTGGGGGTACATTTGATGGTCAGATTAGCCTGAATGGCTTCCTGCTCCCCTAGTCATCAAACAGAATGTCTTGTTTAATTAACACTCTGGTGTGTTTTGATCCAAATATTGTAAGGTTTTAAATCGATGAGTCGCACATCCTGGAAAGTAATGATGATTACTCCATTCAGACTGAGTGCACTACTGGTGTTGCTGTGCTCGACTGGTTTGCCTGTCGGGATACATCAAGCAGCAGCAGGCGATGATGGCACAACTGAAATTATCATGCACGGTGATTCCGACATGGTGGATGAAGAATACATAAAAGACCCAGGTCTGTTCTCGGGAATCAATACCTATTCCAGGTCCCTGGTTCGACAGATGCCCGTTGATCGGGGCTGGACCTATGATTCTCCCGTCGACAAATCGATTAAAAGCATGTTTCGTTCGACGACTTTAAAACTGGAATATCTGCACTGGTCGCTCGAAGGGCCGGATAACATCCTGTTAAGTGCACCAATTCTGGGGGTTCCGGATCCCACCGAGCCCACACCTGTGTTCGACAGATCGACAGGCATCGCACGGGGAGACGGCGTCGCCCTGAATTATATCGATCGGAGTATGGATACAAACGGCATGCGAGCCGCGTTAGCCTTCCCGGTCGAGAATGGATCCCTGGACTGGAATGTCTGGGGAATCTTCAAAAACGAATCCACTCGTCCCACTGCTTCAATTTACACAACTCGGTCAACTGACATTCCGGATGATGACCTTGTGGTGGTAACCAACTTTGATGTGAATGGAGACCTGGCCTCCAATACGAATGTGTACGATACGAGCTATACCGTTAACCTGGATACGGAAATGTTCGGGACGGGGGTGAATTATATTCTGGATCCTTATCTCCCTGGAGAAGGATTTCGGATGCAGCCTCTGTTTGGTTTTCGTTTCGTCAGTCTGCGGGAAACGATGAACCAGGTAGGCGTGGATTCCGGAGGCGGAATTGGAACGCCTCGAACGACAACAATCTATTCGAAAGTCGAAAACCGTGTGTTTGGTCCCACGATTGGTGCCCGGGCAGAGTACAAACACAGCCGCTTCACCATCGGTGCAGAGCCTAAATTCACTTTCGGGTTCAACCGGGATACCAATCAGGTACGCACAGACCAGTTGTTTGAAGCCACCGATCCGACAATTGTATCCGTACAGAAAAACAATGAATTCTCACCCACATTTCAGGTTTCCGTTTATGCCAAGCTGAATGTGAATGAACATATTCGTTGCTTCGTCGGCTACGATTACCTGTTCATCGGTCAGATTTCCCGTGCCTATGACATCATTGACTACAATGAAGACCGTACGGCTACAAATCCGGCTACCGGCACCAAAGTCCGTGAACAGCATTCCAAGTTCTCTGCCGATGGTATTACCGCCGGAATTGAATTTATCTGGTAATCAGTCTTTTCAGGAAGTCAATCGACTGACAGTTGCAGTGGTGTGCCGCTTTTTCGGCTGACGCAACTGGTAAGGCTGGCTCTGCGAAAACTGCTGGTAGAAACTGTCTGCCTCGTCATGATTCAATGGGCCAGCATGGGCATGCAGCAGAAACCGGAACGTTAACGGCCTCTTACGAGTCGTTTCCAGGGGGCCATGCATGCAAGGCGACGCTCCCATCCAGCCATCTTCGCGGACATGCCACGAAACGGGACCCGTTGATCCAGCGACTGGATTCGCAGGATGATAAAAGTAACTAATCCCCTCGGTGAGCTCTGGAGAAACGGGGCCGGAATAATCCATCCACTCAGCCGGTTTTCCAAAGATCGACTTTTCACCAGTCTGCTGGCGACTGTTCGTGATTTTTCCCGCACCGAAATAACTGGAAATCGATTTTGCGACACGCACTGCCAGGAAACCGAAATTTGTTTTCTGAAACTCCAGGGATTCCGCAGTCGGATAAAACGTTGTCTGCAGTTCCAGGAACAGTTCCTGTTTCAGGTTCGTCCGGATGGCAGAGATCAGTTCCTGACGCAGCAGAGGCTGGGGGTCGTGTCCATCGCGCCATTCCAGATCCACTGCCAGGATCGCTTCGTCGTCGTTTTCGTCGATGGAGAGCCAGCGTTTCTGTGTGATTGTCGCTCCCGTGTTTTCTGCCCAGAAGTTGATTCCCAGCACCCGGTGGTGTGCGAACCAGATTGAACGATGATGGTCATGATTGGGCGCGCCGGGATGCCCGATCCGGGTTAACGGGACACCCGCTGGTCCGGTCAGGGGATAGAAAAAGGGTCGGGAGTAATGCGGCGCATAATGCCAGCGCAACCGTTCCTGGCCTTGAATACGAAACGAAAACTGAGAATCGGGTTGAGGAACAATCTCGCACTGCGGAAACAGGTCGCTCATCTCCGGACTCCTCTCAAGCGGAAATTACAAGTCTGACTGATGGGAGAACTTCCATTCAGAGTAGACCGCGCTCGCATTGATGTAAAGCAGACTGTCAAATAAGTACTATGACATCGGCCAGACGATGGAGAGCAGGATGGTGGTCGCCATACTCGTGCAGCCGAGTACAAACAGAAGGGGTGTCCAGGATTTAAGGGCCTCTTCTTCGGTCAGTCCGCTCATCTTGCAGAAGATCCAGAAGCCACTGTCGTTCATCCAGGAACCGATCAGAGAGCCGGCACCAATGGCGGTAGCCAGATAGACAGGATCAAAACCAAGCAGTTCTGAATTGATATTCATCGTAGCGAGCATCGCCGAAGTTGTGATCATGGCAACTGTGCTTGACCCCTGTGCGACTTTCAGCAGGGCTGCGATTCCGAATCCCAGAAACAGAAAGCTCATTCCAGTGCCCCCCGACTCTGTGCTGAACATCGCCTGGATCGCAGGGCCAATTTGCGCCACTGTGAGCATTTTTCCGAAGGCACCTCCGCCTGCAGTAATCAGAATGATGACGCCGCCGCTCATCAAAGCCTGTTCAACAGTGGCGCTTAACTGCAGAAGCGTTAAGCCGCGCTGTCGCAACAGGATGATTAAGGAGATCGCGGTGGCGACTAACAGTGCAAAGTTGGCATCACCAATGATCGAAGTATACGGGCTGAGGCTGGTCAGCAAACTCTGGGGACCAATCTTGGCGTCCACCAGGGAATTGACGAGTGTATTCGCCGTGATCATCAGAACGGGCAGAACAATCGGGCAGAGTGAAACGATCAGTGAGGGAAGTTCGTGGTCCTCAAGTGGATCGGGGTCTTTATGCTCAGCGACGTCCCGCATGGGAATATTCATCATGTGATTGGCAAACTTCGCATATAGAATACCGACAAATGCAGCTGGCAAAGCGACCAGAGTGCCGACAAAAATCATTTTTCCCAGGTCCACACCCAGGTACTCTGCCATCGCCAGCGGACCGGGAGTCGGGGGAACGAGCGTATGAGTAATCGCGCCGCCAGCGGCAATCGCCATGATATACATCAGGTAGTTGCGCTGCGTGCTGCGGTACAGCGAGCGTGCTAACGGAATCAACAGATAGAAGACCGTATCAAAAAAGACCGGCACAGCGAGGACGAAGCCGCTGCCCATCAGCGCAACAGAGGCATTCTTTTCACCCAGCGCTCTGAGAAACGTGCGCACAATTCGATCGGCGGCTCCGCTATCCATCATGCATTTCCCGATAATCGCTGCCAGCGCGATCACGATTCCAATCCCGGAAACAGAGTCACCAAAGGCAATCGCCACGCGTTTCATGCGATTGATTCCGTCGGCTGATTCGGGGCCGAGCAGACTGACGGCCATCGCAGCGGTAATCAGCGCCAGAAACGCATTGATCTTCAGAAAAATTATCATGCCGATGACGATGGCAATCCCGATGCCAAGAATCACAAATGGATAGTTTTCCAACATAAGCGCTTCTCCGGGAAAATCTTAGGTGAATTTTGTGAATGGGTAAGAGCATTACATAGAATTGTCGCTGACGCAACCCAGTACCTGCCAGAAATTGGAGCCTGCGTTACTGAAAGAAGTTAAGAAAGGGCTTTGCTTCCGTTCGATCCGGATTTGCTGTAGGATAATTTCGTCTTGCCTGTCATACAGCTATTGAGAAAAGGAACCGAAGTTCATGTCTGAAATGCGCCGGATTTTGAGAAAGAGTTTGTTGTTTGGAATCGGTTCTGTTTTTCTTTTGAGTCTGACTGACGATGTTCCAGGTGCCGAAGTAACGGAAGCGGCTGCGCGCAAAGCAATGCAGCAGGCAACGAACTATTTTACGAGCCAGGTTTCCACCGAAGGCGGCTATCTCTGGAAGTACAGCCAGGACCTCAAAGACCGGGAAGGGGAGAATCGGGCGCCCGCTTCCCGCATCTGGGTTCAGCCGCCGGGAACACCGAGTGTGGGTGAAGCGTTTCTCAGAGCCTATCAGCAAACGGGAGAGCCTTATTTACTCGCAGCAGCAAAAGCAGCCGCGATGGCGCTGGTAAATGGCCAGTTGAAATCGGGAGGCTGGAATTACTATATCGATTTCGCAGACCGCAAAGCCTATCAGTATCGCGTCAATGGCGGCGGTCCCAAAGCACGCAATACGACCACACTGGATGATAATACTACCCAGGCTGCATTACACTTTCTGATTCTGCTGGATCAGGAACTGAAGTTTCAGGATGAACCGATTCATGAAGCGACCATGTATGCATTGAACGCATTATTGAAAGCACAGTATCCCAACGGGGGCTGGCCGCAACGTTTTGACAGTCCGCCTGATCCTGAGGATTATCCTGTGATCAAAGCGAATTATCCTGACAGCTGGTCGCGTGAGTTCCCGAAGAAAAAATACCTCGATTACTACACGTTCAATGACAACCTCATTGAGGATCTGGTCGGCGTCATGTTTCTGGCGCATCACGTGTATCAGGATGAACGCTATCAACGGGCCGCACTGAAAGCGGGTGACTTTATCATACTGGCACAGATGCCCGAGCCACAACCAGCCTGGGCACAGCAGTATAACAGCCAGATGCAACCTGCCTGGGCCCGCAAGTTCGAACCCCCTGCCGTCACCGGTGGCGAGTCGCAAGGCATTATCAAGACCCTGATGCAGATCTACATCTATACTGGCGATAAAAAATACTTGAAACCGATTCCACCGGCGCTGGCGTATTTAAAAAAGTCGGAACTGCCCGGCGGAAAACTGGCTCGCTTTTATGAATTGAAGACCAATCGACCTCTGTATTTTACGAAAAAATATGAGTTGACCTATCAGGACAATGACCTGCCCACCCATTACGGCTTCATTATCAACTCCAGCGTCGATTCACTGGAAAGCCGTTATCGGAAACTGCTGGATGATTCACCCGAAAAGCTGGCTTCCATGCGATTCCCCACCCGGCGGGTCCGCCTGACTCCCTCTCTGACAGCAAAAGCAAAATCAGCCATCGATTCCCTGAACTCAGAAGGTGCCTGGCTCAGGCAGGGTGACCTCAAAGCATCGGGTAAGGAAAATCTGCGCACCATTGATACCCGTGTCTTCATCCAGAATCTGTCCGCACTGTCCAGCTTTGTCGCTGCAAAACAGAAAGACTAAACAGCGATCTTCGTAAAAGAGAGTCGTGAGCCTGGTCAGGCGTTTTCAGCAATCGCCTGCATGCGTTCCAGACCCAGCCGGGCGACACTGAGTGCGTCCTGCTGCCAGAGATCTTCGCGGAACAGTTCGAGTGACAGCCAGCCGTCATAGCCGATCTGTTTCAAGAGCTGGCAGTATCGGGTCAGGTCGAGGTGTCCATCGCCGGGAAGCACTCGGTCCGGGTCCATCTGCTGGGCACGGGGAATTGTATCGACGGCGTCGTTGAAATGGGAAATCGCGATCTGAGCCGGCTTGAGTTGCGCAATCGTTTCCATCGTCCCGCCACCCCGAAATACATGAAACGGATCCAGCACCAGTGTGGCTTCAGGATGCCCCGATTTTTCGACGACCTGCAGTGCGTCTTCGATTTTGGTGACGGCTTCCACAAATCCCAGAAATTCGACTGCCGGTTTAGCCCCGGCTTTGATGCCTGCTTCGAGCAGTTCCCGATATCGTAATCCGCCAAGATCGTAGTCAGGAACCTCACGATGCGGGCAGGCGATGACGTATTCGGCCCCCAGTTCTGCAGCGATCCTGATGCGGCCCAGGCAGGTTTCAAAAACAGCCGGATATTCTTCTGCTGAGGCCGACCACCAGTCGCGCAGCATGATCATCGTGGGGATCGCCAGACCCGAGTCCTGTATCGCAGAGGAAATCGTCTGAAGTGTTCCTCCCGCAGCCAGATACGCTTCGACTTCATCAAACCAGAGTTCAATTCCCTCGTAGCCGGCTTCCGCCGTCACGCTGATTTTTTCTAGCAGAGGAGTCGTGCGGATTGTACTGGCATTCAGACTGTAACGAAAAGCACTCATTGAGCGGCTCCCCTGTAAGAAAAAACGAAGAAACGATTCACTCTCTGGCAGGCATCTGACGTAAGAATAAGATGGAGCTGCTGTTTCAGCCATCAACAACTGTTCTGATCATTCTGCATAAAATGACGAGAATGATCAACTCAGAGGTTACTTCAAAAGGTTACTCGACTCCAGTCGCGTAATCAGTCACAATAGTCAGGTCGAGCGGCGATGAATCCAGTCAGGTAAACACACTGAAAAATGCAGTTAATGATGAAGAGACTAGTTTCCATGTGGGATGATATCAGAGGAACAGTTTATGTTGCGCTGGCAGTCTCATCCTGTCTGCTCAACGGCTGTGGTTCTGAAAAAAAATCTACCCCTGCCGCGGAAGAAATCGTGGTCGTTGTAGCAGAGGCACCTGTTGAAGCGACGGGAACTGAAAACTCTGTCCAAGCTGAATCTGTAGAACAGAATTCGCACCCGCCGAAAAAAACTCCCGGTACAACAGCGACCGCCAGTTCCGGTCTTTCAAAGCCGGACAAGACAATCTACCGTCCCTCTGATCAACGACCCATTCACAATGATCAACGACTGGAACTGCTGGGAATCCACTGTTACGAGTCTCCGCGGCTGAAGTTGTATACCGATATCGATCCCCAGCTTGCAGCAACACTGCCGGCAATTGTAGATCAGGCTTATGAAGCACTCACGGAGTATTTTGGCCCGCTGCCTCCGGACCGGGAAGGGACCGACTTCCAGGTGACCGGTTACATCATGCAGAACCGGGCACCGTTTTATGAAGCGGGGGTGATTCTCGCTTCTCTGCCGGCGATTGTGAACGGTCGGCATCAGGGGGCGCAGTTCTGGATGGATGCCCAGAGTCAGCCTTACTACCTCAAGCATCTGATGCTGCACGAATATACGCACTGCTTCAGCATGATCATGGGCGATATTGGTGCCCCCATCTGGTACCTTGAGGGAATTGCGGAATCCCTGGCAACGCACACGACGGATGCCGACGGTAAGATTCAGTTAAACGTGATGCCTCACAATAAAAATGATTTTGGTGGCCTGGGGCGAATCACACTGATTGAAGAAGCCGTAGAACAGGCGCCTCCGCGATCAATGCTGGAAGTCATGCAGTTACAACCCCACGACTTTGTCGGCACCAACGATGCGTATGCCTGGTCCTGGGCGTTATGCCAGTTCTTCGACAAGCATCCTGACTATGGGAAACCGTTTCGTGCGCTGGCACATCACATGCAGGGGCAGACGTTTCAGAAAAAACTGGAGGCGATGATTGGCGATGATTATGACAAAGCAAATGATGCCTGGCTACTGTTTGCCCGCAATCTCCAGCCTGGTTACGATTCCCGGAATGCAGCGGTGATATTTACAGCCGGTACTGATCTGCCGCCTGGAACCAGCGCGACCGCTGTGATTCAGAGCCAAAAAGGCTGGCAGTCGAGCGGAGTTCATGTTGAGCAGGGAGACGCCTATGAAGTCAGTGCGCGAGGTCGCTTTACACTGGCCCGGGAGCCTGAACCCTGGGAGAGTACTGCGGACGGGATCAGTATTCAATACTTCAAGGGACAGCCACTGGGACGACTGATCATGATGATCAGACCGGATCCCGAAATGAAGCTGACTCACCCTCTTTCCATCTTGAAAGAATATCCGCTCGGCGCAGAAGCCAGCTGGATGGCACCGGTGAGTGGAACTGTTTATTTTCGGTTGAATGATGCCTGGAACGCACTGGCAGATAACAGTGGAGAAGTCGAAGTGACGTTACAGCGAAAAACAAAATCGGCTTCGAAAGCTGACTCAGAAAAATAAATCGAATTCTGCACGGCGGACAGACACATTCGTCTCAGTCTGATGAAGGTCAGCAGTTTAACTTGAAATCAGGGGAACAACATGCAAGATCATGTGGCTGCGACACGGGGCATTTCGAGTCAGACTTCCCGCAGAACATTTCTCAAAGAGACTTCAGCCACCTTGCTGGCTGGTACACTGTCACGCTCAAACTCGCTGTTTGCTGCTGAGACGTCCTCCGCGAAACCGGAAACCCGAATCAAAAAAGCGGTGAAGTACCAGATGATTACGGAACCCGTTTCAGTGCTGGATAAATTCAGAATTCTGAAAGATCTGGGATTTGACGGAACGGAAATTCATTATCGCTCCAAAGTGGATCCCAAAGAAGTACGTCGGGCCATTGATGCAACGGGAGTGCAGGTTCACGGGTTTCTGAACAGCAGCCGCGATGAGCTGAAAGACTCGATTGATCAGGCTAAATATTATGGTGGCACGAGTGTTCTGGTTGTCGCGGGACGCGTTGATGACAAGCATCCCTATGATGTCGTGTATCAACAGCAGCAGGCCAAGCTGCGCAAGCATCTGCCTTATGCCGAACAGCAGGGAATCAAATTGCTGGTCGAAAATGTCTGGAATAATTTTCTGCTGAGTCCGCTGGAGATGGCCCGATTCATTGATGAACTGGAGAGTCCGGCGGCGGGTGTTTATTTTGATGTCGGAAATGTCGTGCGGTTCGGCTGGCCCGAACAGTGGATCCGCATCCTGGGGCCACGGATCGTCAAACTCGACATTAAAGAATACAGTCGAAAAAAACAGGTCGATGAAGGACTCTGGAAAGGGTTTCAGGTAGAGATCACAGAAGGTGACTGCAACTGGCCTGAAGTGCGTAAAGCTTTGAATGAGACAGGGTTTAAGCAAGGCTGGGCGACTGCGGAAGTCAAAGGAGGTGGTCGACAAAGATTGCAGGATATTTCGGAACGCATGGATCGTGCACTTGATCTTGCCTGAACGAGCATTGATAATAAATTATGGTCATTAAGAAGCCTTGCCGGCGAATGACTATCCTCAATTAATCCTGCCTGTAGTTAACTCTTCAACAAATATTTTCGTAGTAGCAGATACAGAGTCTCATACTGTCTACCGTCTGAATGAAAGGTCTATTCCATGTCCGAAAATGCATCTGAACACCAGTCAAACCAGAGTCGCCGAAAATTCATGAAACAGTCTCTGGCCACACTGGCAACCACCGGGCTCGTTGTGAACCCTGCGTTAACTTCTGGAGCATTCGCAGCCAGTACCGAATTGATCAAAGTCGGACTGGTTGGCTGTGGTGGTCGGGGAACCGGGGCTGCTGCTCAGACACTGCGGGCTGACTCCAATGTCGAACTGGTGGCGCTGGCAGATGCATTTGGCGATCAGCTCGAACAGAGTTATCAGAACCTGAAAAAGACCGACGTTCAGGATCGTGTTAAAATCGACGCGGAACATAAATTTGTTGGTTTTGATGCCTTTCAGAAACTGATTGATTCCGACGTGGATCTGGTGATTCTGGCAACCCCCCCTCATTTCCGTCCACAACATCTGCAGGCCTGTATCGATGCCGGCAAGCATGTGTTCTGTGAAAAACCGGTCGCCGTCGATGCACCGGGGATCCGCTCTGTATTAAAGACAACGGCTGAAGCCAAAAAGAAAAACCTGACGATCGTTTCCGGTCTCTGCTGGCGTTATGAAACCGGTATGCAGCAGATGGTTGATAAAATTCACAATGGCGGAATTGGTGATATCGTCGCTTTGCACAGCACCCGCTACCTGGGTGGTGTTGCCAAAATGGTGAAACGCCAGCCCGAATGGTCAGACATGGAGTACCAGATGCGGAACTGGTATTACTACACCTGGCTCTCAGGCGACTTCAACACTGAGCAGTTCGTGCACGAACTGGATAAGCAGTCATGGGTGATGGGAGAATATCCTGTCAGCTGCTACAGCACGGGCGGTCGGCAGACACGAACCGGTGAAGATTATGGTCAAATCTTTGATCACTTCAGTACCGTGTACGAGTATGCGAACGGCGTAAAGTTTGTGGCATCTACACGGCACCAGCTGGGTTGCAGTTCGATGTTTGTCGACACGGTATCCGGCACGGAAGGCACAGCTACACTGATGAAATACCAGATCGAAGGGAAGAACCCCTGGAAAGGTGCTCGACGACGTACCAATATGCATCAGCTTGAGCATGATGCGATGTACAAGGCGCTGAGAAACGGGGAAGTCATAAATAACGGTGAGTACATGGCCAACAGTTCCATGATGGGGATTATTGCCCGCATGTCGGCTTATACCGGTAAGACACTCACCTGGGAACAGGCAATGAATTCCCAGGAAGATCTGTCTCCCGCGAAATACGATATGGCCATGTCACTGCCCGAACCCAGGGTCGCGACTCCCGGTGTGACTCCCTTCGTCTAAGTGAATCTGAAAAAATGAATTTGAATCAACAACCGGAGTGTGTCAGGCACTTCGGTTGTTTTTCTATAATGACCATTCAAAAAGGTAATCTGACAATCATACATATTAAAACAGGAGGAAGTGATGAAGTCGCTCGCGAATTCGCTTTTGCTGCTGACAGTTCTGGCAGTGACCTGCCCGGGTGTTACCGAGTCCACCTGTCGGGGGAGTGAAAAATCAACAGAACGTGAAAAAGGGAAACCCCGTCTGACGCTCGCTCGTGAAAACAATATGCTGTTGATTCAAGGCGATCATATTCCGGGGGGAAAGATTCCCATCAATTACCTGGAAGCCTATTGTCGTGCGAATTCGACGGATGCTGACTGGGTGAAGCACACGCTGGTCAAACATGAAACCCAGACACTCTCGCTGAACGAAGATCAGACGGTACTCAAGCTGAAATGCACGGTTGCCGATGGCGTGACGGTTCAGCATACCATCACTGCAAAGTCAGATGAAGTTGACTTTCACCTGGTGGCCCACAATCCCACCAAGCGGCGTTCTGAAGTCCACTGGGCACAACCCTGTATCCGGGTAGGGGAATTTGCAGGACAGGGGGCTTCCACAACCGAAGATAAATATGCCTATATCAAAAAGTCATTTATTTTTCTGGATGGAAAACCGGCGTTCATGCCCACGCGAAACTGGGCTACCACAGCGCGTTATGTTCCCGGACAGGTCTGGTGCCCGCAAAATGTACCACGCACTGATGTGAACCCCCGGCCGTTAAACCCGGACGTACCCGGCAACGGTTTGATTGGCTGTTATAGTGGCGATAATCAATGGATCTTTGCCACAGCATTTGAACCATACCAGGAACTGTTTCAAGGTGTGATCCGCTGCCTGCATGCCGATTTCCGATTAGGCGGACTACAGCCCGGCGAGACAAAAACCATTCGAGGCAAAATCTACATCGTTCCCGCCGATATGGATTCACTGTTAAAACGATATGAACGCGATTTTCCGGAACATCTCAAGCAGGATTAGCAGGTCGGAATTTATGAACACTGCGACGATCAACGGTTCACAGTGGTGATCTCGGTAACCTGAGTTTCCAGTTTCGCTGAATCCGCACTGGTAATCGTGACGTTAAACTCTCCATCACCCGAGCCAATGGCTTTGACGAGGATCGTGTATCGGAGAAATGCGTCTGCCGGAAGTTCACGGACGGGAGAGACGCGGAGAATATCCTGATTTACTTCCGGCCTGAGATTGAGTTTCTGATTTCCCTGATGGGCTTCGACGGAAACAACGCGGAACATGCGGGGAATCTTTGCCTGGAGCACGATGTCCCTGGCTGGCTGCAGTCCCCGATTCTCA
>NZ_CAXAVM010000149.1:0-17755 GCF_963972345.1 uncultured Gimesia sp.
GTGCTATTCCTCGGCGACATTCTGCCCACTGGTGGCATCAGTTTTAACGGCGGAACCGGTTCGAATACCATTGTCGCTCCCAATCAGGCTAATGACTGGGAAATCGACGGGACCAACTCCGGCAGCCTGCTCTCGGGAGCTGTTATCTTTTCTAATGTGGAAAACCTGACTGGAAATGACGCCGCGGACACCTTCGTCATGCTGGATGACGGGCAGATTGACGGCACGATTGCGGGAGGCTCAGGCGCAGACAGTATTGATTTTTCAGCAGTGACGGCGGCGGTGACAGTCAATCTCAATGACGGCAGCGCAACGGGAATCAATCTGGTGACCGGCATTGATAAATACATCGGCGATAATAGCCTCGACAAACTGACCGGCATCACGGCTGGTACCACTTACCAGATTGATGGTGTCAACCAGGGGAACGTTGCAGGGATTGCATTCGAAGCATTTAATCAACTGGTGGGAGCTGGTGGTGTCGATACATTCCAGTTCAGTGGTGCGGGTCAGATTACCGGCAGTATCGATGGCCTGGCAGGCAATGACATCCTCGACTATTCCGCTTCGTCGTTCGCATTGAATCTCATCCTGTCAGACACTGGTTCTACGGATGGGTTTTCCGGATCCGAATCAGCCACGTTGACCTCGTTTGACAATATCGATTCCATTACGGGAAGTTCCAATGCAGATTCTCTGACAGGCATTGATGCGACTGCTGCCTGGTCAATTGATGGCAGCAACCAATATACATCGACAAATAAACTCAGCTTCAGTGATTTTGAGAATCTTTCCGGAGGTACCCAGGTCGATACGTTCACGATCACGGGCACTCAGGCTCACAATCTGGCCGGGAATTCCGGGAACGATATCTTCGCTTTTGCCGACGCAGCAACCCTGGTCGGAACCATCGATGGCCAGGCAGGATCCGACCGACTTGATTACTCACTCTATACTTCATCTCTCGATGTTGCGTTGACGATTCTGGGAACGTTTGATGGTCATCAGGGAACGGAAGCTTCGATTTCAGGCGGCTTTGATAACATCAATCAGATCATCGCAGGATCAGGAACCGCAGACCAGTTAACGGGACGAAATGCGGCAGCTACCTGGTCAGTTGGATTCTCCAGTAATTATGGCAGCTCAAATTCATTAAACTTCTCCAGTTTTGAAGAGTTGCAGGGCGGCAGTGAGGCGGACCTGTTTAATATTACCGGCAGTCAGACCGTTAATATTCAGGCAGGTGATGGAAATGATACGCTGCAGTTCAGCAATAACGGCGCGACTCTCAACGGCACTTTTGACGGACAGGACGGGGCAGATCACCTTAACCTGACCAGTTACACCGTTGATCTGGATCTGACATTAGATGCGCTCGGAAGTACGGATGGTTTCGACGGTACAGAAACGAACAAATCCCTCACAATTGCAAATATCAATCAAATCACGGGGGGATCGGGAACCAATTCATTAACCGGTATCAACAGTGATGCCAACTGGTCACTGACAGGGACTAATTCCTATCAGAGCACCCATACGCTGGTATTCAGCAGCTTTACCAACCTGACTGGTGGAAGTGCCGCTGATACCTTTGATGTCACTCCTGATGCAGAAGCTTTTACCATCGCCGGCGGTGCTCCCTCCAGTAATCCTCTGGGCGATCAACTTAATATCGACACATCAACGGCTGGAACTGCCGTCGTATCCTCGAATGGGGACGGCTCAGGTTCGGTCACCGGTTCCTTCCCCACGGTTACTTACAGTGAAATTGAAAATTTTGCGATTTCCGGCGAAGTTGATATTCAACTGGATGGCAGTGCGAATGATGATCAGATTGCGATCCTCGTCTCAGGTTCCAATATTGAGTATTACAGTGGTGGAATACTGATTGGCACCAGTTCTCTGACTACGACGAACATTATTAACTTCGATGGAGGAGACGGCGATGACAGCCTGACGGTCGACACCGCTCTTGCTGCCGAGGATATTGTCGTCAACTACAATGGTCAGGGACAGAACTCAAGTAGTCCGGGGGATGTTTTAAATCTGGTGGGAACGTCCACGTCCGTCGAATACTTCTTTGCCAACAGCAGTTCCGGCAGTATTCAAATTGCTGGTTCGATGTCCGATTTCATCATCTACAGCGGGCTCGAACCCATTACATCTACTGTCAACACGACTAATGTCACTTTGAATTACAGTGGTGTTGCTGAAACAATTACCATCACCGATGCGGGTGGCGGCCAGACTACGGTTGATTCGACTGCAGGCGAGATTATCACCTTTGCCAACCCGACGGGAACGTTGACCATCAACACCGGTGCTGGCGACGATGTAATTGATCTCAATTCTTTAGCGGCAAGCTTCACTGCCCATCTCACAATCAATGGCGAGGGAGATGCCGACACGCTCAACTTGAGCAACAGTGTTTCACTGAATACAGGCAAGAGCCTGGAATTTAATGTGGAAGAAATTACTGTGGCCAACGGCATCACGCTGACTGCTTCTTCGATCGCATTCAATGCGATTTCAGTCGAACTGGATGGTGACCTGGTCTCTGCCAATGTCTCAGGTGATGCTGCGACTGTCAATGTACTGGGTTCCGCTGGCGGGGCTGACCTGCAGGATGCGGTTGACATTGCTGGTACCGGAGGGATTATCAACATTGCTGCCGGCAGTTACTTGACGAATGGGACACTCGAAGTAGATGAATCAGTCTCCCTGCTGGGAGCAGGTAAAGATGTGGTCGAAATTCGCAAGGCAGGAGCACCGACTGGAACGTTCGATGAGGCAATTGATATCACGGCAGACAATGTGACTATCTCGGGCGCTCAACTGGGCTGGGAAATTCACACTTCTGCCACTGATTACCGGGGCTATGTCGTATATACCGCAGCTGATTTTACGACCTTGAATAATCTGTTGTTTGGTGACAATTATCGTAGTGCGGTCGTTTTTGAAGGTGCCGATAATCTGGAAGTCTCTGACTCGATCTTTGAAGGGACCTACGGACGCGCTGCGATCAGAGACGGAAACAGTGGCAGTGGCGAAAACTTTCTGATAACCCGCAATGAATTCCGCGAAGATCATTTCCGCTGGGGGCCGATTTCGATTGGCCCACAGGGGACATTCGGCGATCCATTTAATAACGCCTTCAGTGGAGTCATCTCTTATAACTATTTTGGCAATGGACTGATTGCGGGTGACTTCCAGGAAGCCGGAGACCAGAACTACACACTGACCATCACCAATGGCGCCATGACAGCCGATGGCATTGATATCGTCCATAATACGTTTGACTGGCAGGATTCTGCAGTCACCAATGGTAACGGCATATATGCACAACCAGGTGGAATTTATTTCGACCCTGCCGTGTCTGTTGCTCTGAATACCGTCAACATCACTGACAATATATTTAACGGTTTCAGTTATGATGGCCCGCAGCCGACGACAGACCCTCTCTGGAATTCAACGGGCGGCGTTTTTGGCGGTGCACTCGAATTTGATGGCGTTGATGATTTCGGCCTGTTTCAGGATCCGAGCTTCGATGTGGGGCAATCAGGAACGCTCAGTTTCTGGGTCAATATGGATGACATCGGCAGACGCAATCAGTTTTTCGAGGGCCCCAATAACAGTGGCCTAGAGTTTCAGTATCGCACAAACGGGGGGGGCCAGTTTTACAGCCGGGTCCAGAATAATGGCGAATTCGTGATTGAAGATGGGGGAAGTGCCGGTGTAGCAGGTATCTGGACCAACATCCAATACACGTGGGATGCTGCATCCAGCACGATGCGTATTTATATCAACGGGGTCGAACAGAATTATATCAGCGGCTTCGATCAAAACATGTCCGGTTTTGACTTGGCCAACTTCACCGATACCGTCGATGGGTTGATGAATGTCGGCCGTGATCCGGGCGATGTCACCCGCTTCTTCGATGGTCTGATGGATGACGTCGCCTGGTTTAATGAAGCTTTGAATCAGGCGGATCTCGATACAATTCGCACCAGCGTTAATGGTGCAGCAGCACTCGCTGGTGACAGCCGCATGGTCGCGCACTGGGATTTCGATCAATCTTCAGGTAATGTCGCCATTGATAATGTCAGTGGGATCGAAATGCTGATTTCCACAGATGGGATTGTGCCTTTCGGTCCGGAATTCAGACCGGGGGAAGGTGTCTTTGGAAGCGGTGCCCTTGAGTTCGATGGCATTGATGATTTTGCCACCTTCCAGGATGCCAGCTTCGATGTCGGGTACCAGGGAACACTCAACTTCTGGGTGAAAATGGATGATGTCGGCCGACGGAATCAGTTTTTCGAAGGTCCCGACAATGTTGGTATGGAATTCCAGTACCGCACCAATGGTGGCGGCCAGTTCTATGGTCGGATGCAGGATGGATCCGATTTCACAATCCAGTCTGGTGGACAGGCCAGTGCAGCAGGCGTCTGGACCAATATTCAATATACGTGGGACGCCGATACCGGACAAATGCATATTTACATTGATGGAGTCGAGGATCCTTATCTATCTAGCTTTGACGAAAACCTTTCAGGGTTTGACAGTACGCATTTTACCGACACCATTAACGGATTGATGAATGTGGGACGCGATCCCGGAGATCCAGCGCGTTCATTTGATGGTCTGATGGATGATATCGGCTGGTTTAACGATGTGCTGGATCAGACTGATCGCGATGCGATTCGTAACAGCGGCGTTGCCACGCTTACCGGTGATTCTCGATTGGTGGCACACTGGAATCTGGATGATGCACCCGGGACTGCCATTGCTGCGGGAAACAGTGGTACCACGATTCAACTATACATTCAAGCGGAACCTCCCCTGCCACCGATTCAGGGTTTCGGCGTGATTGCCCCTCTGAATGCGAATGTCACTTACAATACGTTTAACGGGAATGACCTGGATTCCAATGTCACTCTGGATGCGACTAATACGTTCGGTGATCCTCTTTTTGCTTACGCGAACGATCCGAACTATGTTCCAACCGACTCTCTGGAAGAACAGTTTACAATCGGTTTTGGATCCGCAGCCGCATATGGCTCTTCGGAATTTGCTGCTGACTCAAATACAACCACACCTCATATCGGAGCGTACCAGAATCCACCAACACTTTACCCGGGCATCTATGGAACCGGTGATATTGTCATTTACGGTACCGGCCAGGACGATCTTCTCGAAGTTACTTTTACCAGTGAAACGGAAGCGACCTTCGTTTTAACCCGCGATGTCACGGGATTGGCCGATGTTCAAGATACAGTCGTGCTGACGGGCATTACATCCATTACGTTTTATGGCCTTGATGGCGACGATGTCTTTATCCTCAATCAGCCAGATAACGGGTTTGCAAATCCTTCAGGCGGCATCTTCTTTCATGGTGGTTCGCAGAACAATGACGGTAATTATCTGAATAACCTCAGCGGCGGAGATGCTCTGGTTCTCAATCATGCTGTTCCAGTTGAAGCAGATAATGTTGCCTACGTCTTCACACCTGATTCGGTTCCCGCGGAAGGGGAAGACGGAACCATCACAATTACAGATGCTGTAATCAGTGATCTGTCCACGACAATTACCTTTACCGGTCTGGAACCGATTCTTGATAACCTGATCATCGCTGACCGTGAATTTGACTTCACAGATGCTGATGAAGTGATTTCTCTCTCTGATAATGGAAATCCTTTAGACGCGCTTTCCTATATCGATTCTACTGAGAGTGAATCCGTTCTGTTTCAAAATGCGACCAACTCGATCACGATTCGTACCAATAGTGTCGGTGCATCTCCCGGCATGGATACAATACAGATAAGTACGCTCTACAGTTCTTTCACGACCCACCTGACCATTGAGGGAGACAGTGATGACAGTGTCACTTTCCAGGGACCAGACCCGATTTTGCTTGGGGATGTGCTCATCAATGCCGGGAACGTCGACATTCAGACTGAAGTGATCGCGACTACTGTGGAAATCAGTACGACAGGATCGACTGACAGCACTTTCACGGGCGGAACGATCACAACAACTGGCTCGCAGCTATACAATGATGCCGTAAATATTACAACCGACACAACCTTAACCAGTTCAGGTGGAGGTTCGATCGAATTTGTCTCAACAGTCGATGGCAGTATCAACCTGGTGATTAATACTACGGGCGATACGATCTTTGGGGGCGCCGTCGGAAATACTCTGTCTCTGGCAACATTAACTACCAACGCCGGTGGAGTAACCTACCTCAATGGTGGGATTGTAAATTCGACAGGCAGCCAGATTTATAATGATGATGTCATCCTCGGAGCAAACACCGTTCTAACGAGTACTACGAATGATGTCATCATCTTCAATCAGACTCTGAATGGCCCCTATGCACTCGAAATCAATACGGGCAGTGATACGACATTTAACGGAACTGTCGGCAATAGCAATGCCCTGGCCAGCCTGACGACGGATGCCAATGGTATCACGAATATCAACGGGGTCAGTATTGATACAATTGATGGAATGACATTTCATGATGAAGTCCTTCTGGGCGCTGACACCCGCCTGGAAAGCTCAGCCAGTGGTGATATCACGTTTGAATCATTACTGGACGGGGCCTTTAATCTCGAAATCAATACGGCCGGTAACACAAATTTTGAAGACAAAACAGGTGATACTGCCGCATTGGCCAGCCTGACAACGAATGCTGGTGGCATAACAAATATTAATGGCGGAGTTGTCACGACTACCGGTTCTCAAACCTATCACGACGATGTAATGCTCGGAGTCTCTACGATCTTCACGTCGAATTTAAACGGCGATATCACCTTTAACGCAACAGTGACAGGCGGTGCGGGCATTACCGTCGATATCAATTCGACCAATGACATCAATATCAACGGCGCGTTTACAACCAACGAATATATCTCTGCAACAGCCGACAATGATATTCTCATCACCGCTCTGGTCTCCAGTACCAATGGAACCCTGACGTTTCTGGCCGACAATGATATTCATCTGACATCTACCGGCAGTATTGTCGCCCAGTCCAGCAGCCTGATTACCCTGACCGCTGACAACGACAATTCGGGAGCAGGAGCCATTACGCTCGATTCAGGCAGTTCCATCGAATCACAAGGCGGACAGATTCTCATGTCTGCCTATGACGATGTTGCTTTGTCATCCATTAAGACGACAGGAGGTCTGGTTGACATTACCTCTACGAACGGTGGTATCACTGACAATGACAGCACGGCCGTCGATAATGTCACCGCCAGTCAGTTGATCATGAACTCGAATCTGAGCATCGGTCAGTTGGCTGATGCCGTCGATACCTCCGTTTCATTCCTGGAAGCGGATGCCGGGACTGGAGGATTCTTCCTTGACAATACCGGCAATCTGACGATTGGCGGAATCGGTACCCAGGTGGGACTCGATGCCGACGCCGATATGGTCGTCAACGTTACAGGCACACTGGATGTCACGGAAGACACACAGTCCGCAGCCGGTTCAGTCACTTTAAATGCCTCTGAAACTTTGACTGTCGATGTGGGAACCACCGTAGCCACGTTTGGTACGGGGGTATTATTACTGACATCAACACGTAATATCAAACTCAACAGTGGCAGCAATCTGAAGACGGAAAACGGGGGGATTACCCTGCAGGCCAATATGGCAGGCACAACCACCGGTGACTTTTCAGGTATCGAAGCCGATAATGCCAGCCTCACTTCAACTGGCTCCGGAAGTATCAGCCTTACCGGCTTCGGTGGTTTGGACGCCGGCACCAGCAATCACTACGGGGTGCATCTGCATTCGGGAACCACAGTCAGTTCAACAGACACCGGCGCCCAGGCAGGAACAATTTCGATCAATGGAACGGGGGGAACCGGCATTGATCAGAACACCGGCATTCTGTTCGAGAATGTGGGAACTACCGTGAAATCCACAGACGGAACCATACAGATCACTGGCAACGCCGGTTCTGGTGTCGGGTTCCTGCTGGTAGATCAGGCGGAGATTGTCTCCAGTGGTACGGGTATGACCGCTGCAGAAGTATTCATCAACGGCACAACTTCCGCTGACCAGGCTGGTGTCGAAATCAACAGCAACGTGCAGTCAACCGATGGTGCGATTACTGTCACCGGGATCTCAACCGGCGCGGGTGCTGCCTCGGAAGGTGTCTTGATTCAAACAATGTCAGGGCAGGTCGTTTCCACCAACGGAAAAATCACGATCGACGGGACATCCAATGGCGATGATGGCATTGAAATCTCTGACGATGCTGTTGTCTCAACTTCAGGAACGGGTGACATTGAACTTCTGGGAAATTCTACCGGAACTGGCAATAGCATTGATTTGGATGCGACAATCAAAAGTAATACCGGCCTGGTGACGTTGACGGCTGAAGACGATATTCTTTTTGGCAGTGTCGCCTTGATTGAATCCACGTCAGGTACCGTAACACTGACTGCCGATAATGCTGCCGGCAACAATGGAAATGTAATCTCTCTGACTGACGGATCTCTGATAGATGCCGGATCAGGTGACATCAACCTGACAGCAGACGGTAACGTGTTACTGGCCGGTTTACTCACAACAGGCTCCGTAGAAGTGGAATCGCTCTCAGCCTCGATTCTGGATAATGGTGATTCTAACACCGATATCACTGCCTCCATTGCCATTCTCAATGCGGAGACGGGCATTGGAACCGGCAATCCTCTGGAAACAGCCGTCAGCACACTTTCTGCAACGGTATCCGGGGCAGGTAGCTTGTTGATCGATAACAGTATCGCCGTTGAACTTCTGGACCTGTCTACCTTTGATGGTGAAATCATCATCAATACGACGGCCACCATCACCGCGACTTCTGTTGTATCAACGAATGATTCCGGTGAGGACAATAATGATATTACACTGACTGCAACCGGCAGCAGCAGCGATATACTCGTCACCACAATCACAGCGGTCGGAAATGCCGATGTAATTTTGATCGCCGATGATGGAATTCTCGACACCGACGGGGGGGATTTGAACCGGATCACTGCAGATGACCTGCAGTTAACATCCAGCAGTGCAGGACTCACTGCTGACGGGATTGAAGTCGACACCGATGTCAACAGTATTACTGCTGAGGTAAATACCAACGCGGGGGGAATTCACGTTGATGAAGTTGACAGCGTCACGCTGACTCAGCTCACAACATTTGACGGATTCATCACTGTCAATGCAGCGGGAACAGTTACGGCACTCAATGTCAACTCAATCAACAATTCCGCATCCGATACGAATAATGGAATCACGCTCACGGCAACGGGAGTTGACAGTGATATTCTGGTAACCACGTTAAATGCACAAAACACGGCTGACATCACGCTCAATTCCGACCGGGATGTGCTGGATTCAGATAGCACGGACAGCAATCTGACGACAGGCGATCTGTTAACAATTGTCGCGGGTCGCAATATTGGTGGCATTACCAATGTCTTCACGGAGGCAGACTTTGATCCACTGCAGACGACCGTCGATCGGATGGATCTCACCAGTGGTGATCTCATCACAATCCACAATCTGAATACCACTCCAGAACTGCTCAATCTGGATGCTGGTACTTTAACTGCCGGGACCACTTTTGTGAAAGTGACCGGCGGTGCCATTGATGTATCGACTACTACGGGTATCAGTAATACGCAGGATACGATTGCTTTCGTCTCAGATGTTTCCATTACGGTACCGACGGGCTTAGAGACTGGAAACCTGCGACTTGATGCACCGGATATCATTGATGCGGGTGGTGGTGACATTGATATCAATGCCGTCGATACGATTTTGTTCCAGTCTGAATCATCGGAAGCGCTCATAATCACCGCTCAGAAATTTGATGGGACCACAACCGGCAGCGAATTCAACATCAGCAATGACTCCCCTGCCCTGGAACTGATCGATGTGAATGCGGACTCTCTCGCCTTGCTTGGTGGGACTGACACGAACGTGTCTCTGACTTCAGCTGGCAGCATCACTATCTCGAATCTGGTGCAGACCCAGGGAACGGGAACACTGTTCCTCGAAACGACGAATACTGATGCAGACCTCATCCTGGATGCCAATATTCAAAGTGATACCGGCTCTGTCAACGTTGAGACAGCAAATGACATTCGCTTCAACGGTACAACAAACCTGACCAGCACCTCGGGCAGTATTGTTCTGACAGCCGATGCAGACGCCGGTGCGGGTGGTTTCTTCGGCGCAATCACCATGAATGATGGAACGTTTATCGATGCCGGAGACGGAACGGTCAGCCTGGATGCGACTGGTGATATTGAATTGAGCCAGATTACAACTTTCAATGCCACTGATTTCGCGATTCGTATTGAAACCGATTCCAGCCTCATCGATTCAGGTGACAGTACCGGCGAAGATCTGATCGCCAATGAATCCGGTGCCCGCGTCACCATTATCGCAACTCTGGGTGTAGGTAAAGTTGCAGATTCGAATCAGCATATTGAAATCAACGTCGACCAGATCAATATCGTCAACGCCACGGGCGGTGAAATCCAGATCATCGAAACCGATGCCCTGATCGTGCATGACATTCTTCAGACGACAGCCGGTGATATCCGAATCCTTTCCGGGGGCGATATCACTTTGGCCGGTTTTATCGAAACCGTTTCAAATGATGTGCTGATTGATTCTCAAGCAGCGATTATCGATCAGAATGACGGGCTGCCCGACCCGCTCAACATCCATGCGACCAGCCTCGATCTCAACGCTGTTACGGGAATCGGAACGGGAAACAGACTTGAGTTCAGCGTCGAGACATTCTCAGCAGACACGACCACCGGCGATGTCCTGCTGCATAACACGGCAGATACGTCCGCCACCGCAACCAGCCTTTCCACCGCAGCGGGAAATATCGAACTGGAACAGATCGGAAATGAGTCTCTGACAGTTTACTTCGCATCGACTCTTGACGGGAATATGATCATTTCCAATACCGGTGATACACAGACTGATCTGCTGACTCTGACCTCGCTGACAGCCGGAGGCCTCTCTCCGGAAATCACAATTTCCACCATCAATTCCGGAAACATTCTGCTGGGATCTGTCACTGGCCTCGAGGGAGTGATCAATATCACCTCCGCTGGTGAAATCAACGATGCGGTTGACGATCAGGGGACTCCGCTAATTGATATCGCTGCCGCGGGCGGATCAATTACTCTTCAGGCTGAAAATGGAATTGGTAACTCCGATCCGATCGAAATTTCGGGGAGAACGCTCTCGGTCGATACCACAACCGGTAACATTGATCTGAACAATACTTCTTCTTCTGAAACCGGCGACGTCAGCCTGACCCGACTGACGACAGGGAATGGAACCATCGATTTTCAGCAATCGGGGGGAAGACATACGTCATTCCAGGAAGTCTCAACAACTGATTCTGCGATAACAATCATCACTGACGGTTCGATCCTGTTTGAGAATCCGGGTGTCCTGACCAATGTTGTATCAACGAATGGATCAGGTACCATTGATATCACTGCCACTGGAATAAATTCTTCGATTCAAGTCAATGATGGTCTCCGCACAACCGGAGGAACCATTGATCTGACGGCACAAAAAAGTCTGAATTTCGGGATCGCCGGCGACATCAGTTCTGCCAATGGTCAGATTACATTACTCGCTGATTCTGCCAGTCTCGGCGCGGGCGGTGGTGGAATCAGTATGTCGAACGGAACAGTGTTTGATGCGGGAACCGGTCTCCTGGACTTACAGGCCGGCGATAATATTGCGGTCGGCCAGTTGATTACAACGACTTTCACTCGACTGACAAGCACAGACGGTGGCGTGACCGATTCCGGTGATACCGGGGGCCGGGACATCATCGCTAACCAGTTGGCAATCAGGACTGCAACAGGAGCCGGTTCAACCAACTCCCTGGAAACCGCCGTTTCACTGCTGGCCGCGGTGAATACCGATGCGGGGAGCATCCAGATCAACAACGATCTGGGAGGCGCATTATTAACCATTGGTACGGTTGACGGTGTGGCCGGGATCACAAACTCAGCGGATACTCCGGGTCATATTATCATTTCAAATGCGAGTCCGCTGACCGTGGATTCGCCTGTGATCAACAGCTCTGGTGGAAATATCGATCTGGAATCTACCGGCCCTGGTAACTTGACGCTGAATGCATCCGTGCGGGCATTCGGTGGTAACGGAAACATCAATGTCGAAGCTGGTAACGGAATCCTGGATATCAATGATACTGGCACCTCTTCCGATTACAGTGTGGCAGGCACCGGAATCTTTTCAGGTCATGGTACCAGTGGTGTCTCGATTGATTCGAGTACCACACTGAATTCGCAGACGGGGGCCATTGCCGGGCTGCCTCCCGACTTACGCAATATCCTGACTCCACAGATTCTGCCAACAGGTGTCGGAACTGTGACTGGTGACTTCGGGCGTTTTTCCGAACAGAATTTCTTCATCACCATCGACTGGGGTGATGGCACCGTTGAAACCTTCAACTTCGATAATCCCGGTTCATTTGAGTTCCAGCACACCTACGCCGGGAATCCGAATGCACAAAACCCGGCAGCGGATATCCCGATTCTGGTTACGATGCAGGGCGATCAACAGTTCACCTTCTCTGACGGAAACGGCAGTCTGGATTTCACTGTTGAATCTGGTTTGCTGCAAACACCCGGTGAAGGTCTGGCGACTGTCGCCATTGACACGACGCCCCAGGTACCGCTGTTGATCTTCCCGCAACAGGAAATGATTCTTGATTCAACATCGAATTTCCAGAGTATCTTCACAAACAAAGATACGCAGTTGATCGATTCGGCAATCAACGAAGCAAATAATAACGCAGAGCGGTTGGTGTTTTTGCGAATCCTGGCACCCAATGGCGATATTATTGAAGATGTACCACTCCAGGAATCGGATCTCGACAATCTGCCGAAACTGTTCAAAACACTGCCCGATGGGCGATATCAGATCTACCTGAAAGAAGCAGGAGAAGAACGGGTTCGTCTGCTGATGGATGTCGATATTCGAAATGGGAAAGCCAGTGATGTCACGGAGGAGCAATCTGCTCCGCCAACAGAACCGGGCCCGGGGAATGGTGCAGATCAGCAAAACACAAGCCATCTGAATACGGATGACCCGCTGTCAGAATCACTGCGACAGATTCAAGAGATGGTGACGGTCATCCTCGCAGATGCAGGAATCACCGATCTTCTCGATAACTGGTTCCCTTCGGAATCAACTTACCTTGAGGGCGCTGCCGAGTTTCCCCGGTTGGAACCGAGTGATAGCTTGCGTGAATTCCACAATTTGAATCAGCGGGCCGATCAGCAGCAGGCGTTCAGTGACGAGCAAGCCTGGAGCAGTGCCGCCCTGCTTTCAGGTTATTATCATGGAAAAACATTATTGAAAAAGCCGGCAACAACAGAACAGCGCGAAACGGCACTCGAGAAATATGGGAATCGCCTGCTGAATCGCCGTTACAATATATATCGTAATAATCCCTGATGTCAGCAGTTACTGATATCGTTCCAGTTATAAATAATTCAGGCTTCCGACCACAGTCATCATTCTCATTTATGAAAAGAGAGCAACGTTACGATCGTCGTCGACCGTAACGCTAAATTGCGGGTAACATTATGAATGACAATCCAGATCGAAAAGAAGAAAACGAAGATTCGTCTGATGAACTGAATCCGCAAAACGGCCAGACTCAATCCGATTCGGAATTTGATTCGAACGACCGTAGCAGCGAAATAGATCAGACCATCATTTCTGATCAATGGGATTCCGAAACAATCAGCGGTGATTCATTTGACACGGCGGATTCGGAAGAACTGTTCCAGACCAGTGATGACTCAGGTTCCGATCAGGATACCTTCGAGGATCTGCCTGCGAATGATCAGACGATCGGCGCGAGCATCCCCGACGATGATATCTATGCCACCGTGGTCGATCCGAATTCCGTCGACCCTGACCAGACCATGGAGTCTGATGAAGATGGTCAGTGGGCGGGTATGCAGACGATTAACGAAAACCCCGAAGAACAAGCAGAAGACCGAAATGACCAGACTTTGATTCTGGATGAACCCGTGGAGAATTCAGATATCGGAGCCACATATGTCGAAGATGGTAACTCGCGATCCGATATCGACGCCACCCTGGTTTCGGATGATGTCCCTCCCGAGTTGATGGCGACCATGAATTCTGCCTGGGGGGATGACATGGCCACAATGGCTGATCGCCCCGATATGACGATCAAGGCGCCTGATCTGCCTGGTGACCTGATAACCAATCAGACATCGCTGGTAATCAAGAAACGTGAATTCAGTGACACCACAAAATCTGAATTCAATGATAATGCAGAATACGAACTGCTGGAGATTCTTGGCCAGGGGGGAATGGGGGTCGTCTATACGGCACGGCAGACTTCCATCGACAGACAGGTCGCTGTCAAAATGCTGAAAAGCAAGACAGCCAAAAGTAGTGAGCAGCGGCATAAATTCCTCGCGGAAGCAGTCGTCACGGGTGAACTCGACCACCCGAATATTGTTCCCATTTATGATGTAGGCAGCAACAATACCGGTGCGCTGTTCTACTCAATGAAAAAAGTGGAAGGCCGCCCCTGGCTCAAAACGGTTCGCAAAAACACACTGGCTGAAAACCTTAATATTCTGATGAAAGTTGCCGATGCGGTCGCGTTTGCTCATTCGCGCAGCGTAGTGCATCGTGACCTGAAACCGGAAAACGTCATGCTGGGTGAGTTCGGTGAAGTTCTGGTCATGGACTGGGGACTGGCACAATCCACATCTGGATTCCGCAAATCAAGCAGCATTATCACTACCTCCAGCATGGGGGGCACCCCTGCTTACATGGCGCCGGAAATGGCCACCGGACCTGTAGATAAGATTTCACCACTTTCAGATATCTATCTGCTGGGTGCGATTCTGTACGAAATTCTCACGGGACGTCCGCCGCATACCGGCAAGACTGCCATGAAATGTCTGATGGCGGCTGCCAAGAATAAAATTGTTCCCACCGAGAAAAAAGGCGAGCTCATAGATATCGCCATGAAAGCGATGGCACTTCGCCCGCAGGATCGATACCCCAGCGTGCAGGCCTTCCAGCAGGCGATTCTGGCTTACCAGTCGCATTCAGAGAGTATCTCACTGGCAACACGTGCTGAATCTGATTTGAACAAGGCCATTGAGACAGAAAACTATGAACTGTTTTCGCGGGCCCTGTTCGGGTACCAGGAAGCGCTTTCGCTCTGGCCGGAAAACAGCACAGCTCGTACCGGGGCAGAAAAAGCAACACTCAGCTATGCCGGTCTGGCGTATGGGAAAGGTGACTATGACCTGGGGCTCTCCCTGTTGAATTCAGAAGACCCTGCCCACCAGGAACTGATCGAAAATATTCGTGCCGCCCAGGCTGAACGCGATGCCCGCCAACAGCGTCTCCGCGCTGCGAAACGCGTTTTTGTCGGCATGCTGGCGACCGTGATGTTTGTTGTCACCGGAGCCTTCTTCTGGATTCGCGCAGAAGCCAATCGTGCACTGGCGGCGGAGAAAGTCGCAGAGACAGAACGCGACACAGCCGTGCAGGAACGAAAAAAAGCCGTTGAAGCACAAGCCCTTGAAAAAGTGGCGCGAGAAAAAGCAATTGCAGCACGTGATGAAGCGATTGAAGCACAACGCAAAGAAGCGATTGCTCTGCAGGAAGCAAAAGAATCCGAAAAGGAAGCGATTTCTCAAAAAGAAAAAGCGGAAATCGAAGAGAAAAAGGCTGTTGTAGCCAAAAAGCAGGAGGAATACGAAGCCTATATCGCCCGCATCGGTCTGGCAGCGGCGAAAATAGATGAGAATGCATTCGAGAGCGCGGTAGAATTGCTCAACGATTGTCCCCCCAGTTTGCGCAACTGGGAATGGGGGCGTTTGATGCATCTCTGTTCGCAGAGCAGTCGGACTTTCGATGCACAGGCACCGATCGATGCGCTTGCGATCTCTCAAGATGGTTCCAAGTTTGTCACCGGTGGCAAAGATGGTGTGGCCCGCCTCTGGGATCGCACTACCGGAAGAATTCTGGCTACTTTCGATCACCAGAAACATCCGGTACTTGCCGTCGCCATCAGTCCTGATGGAAAAACTTTGGCGACAGGCAGTGAAGACCCCCAGGGATTTATCAAACTCTGGAACCTCGATTCACATGCCCCCATTCCGACCACGTTCAAAAATGCTTCCGGGAAAACCCCTTTTGACCAGGGGCATACCGAAGGTGTGTTAAGCATTTCGTTTTCCAAAGACGGGAAACGGCTTCTCACCAGTTCTTATGATAAAACAGCCCGCCTCTGGGATGTGAAATCAGGCGATCAGTTAAACCGCTACTGGGGACACAACTGGTGGGTCTGGGATGCAAATTTCTCAACGGATGAAAAGCGAATTGTGACAGCCAGTCAGGATGGAACCGCGATTATCTGGAATACAGAAACAGCAGAAAAAGGGGCTCCCTTCACCGGTCATCAGGGACCCATCTATTCCGCAGACTTCTCTCCTGATGCAGATAGTACACGCGTTGTGACCAGCGGTTATGATCGACGCGTTCTTCTGTGGCGTCCGGAAGACATTGTTCCCTTTGATTTCTCGAAACTCGTCTCCGGCAAAGAAAGTGAGCCCCCGGCTTACGTCGCTTTTGAAGGTCACCAGGAAAGCGTCCAGTCTGCAGAATTTACGGCTGATGGAAAGATGCTCATCTCTGCCAGCCATGACAACACAGTCAAACTCTGGGATATCGAAACGAATAAAGCACTGAAAACATTTCGCGGGCACGACAGCTGGGTTCAGGCCGCCATGATTCTGAATGACGGCAAGTGGATCCTGTCGGCGAGCCACGATGCACAGCTGAAATTATGGAACATTGCCAATTATGCAGAAATCCGTACTCTCAAGGGGCGGGTCCTAGCACAGCACGTAGATGCCATTCTTGATGTCTCGTTCTCGAGTGATGGAAAACAGCTGGTCACAGCCAGTCGTGATAAAACGGCGATTTCCTGGGATGTCTCTACCGGAAAACCCAATAAAGAATTTACAGAAGGACACGCATTCCTGGCTTCCAGCGCGGTCTTCCTGCCTGATGGCAAGCGACTTGCCACTGCCGCCGTTGACAATTCGGTACGCATCTGGGATATCCAGACAGGAACCGAACACAAACGATTTGAACACACCGGTCGCAGCGCTGCCATTGATGTCTCGTTTGATTCAAAACTGCTCGTGACAGGCAGTGATGAAAAAACCGTTCGCATCTGGGACATCACGACGGGAGAACTGCTCAAAGAACTTGCCGGTCATCATTCGGAAGTAAGTGCTGTTGCCATCTCACCCGACAAAAAATACTGTGCCAGTGGCGATGCGCGTGGACACTGCATGCTCTGGGACAGGGAAACTGGAAAATTATTACATAAACTGACCGGGCATACACGACGCATCACGGCAATTGCATTCTTACCGGATGGGAAAACAGTACTTTCTGCCAGTGGAGATAACACGGTAGGCAGCTGGGATGTAGCCTCCGGTAAAGAAAATCAGGATCAGATACTGAAACACCCCGATGCCATTCTTTCAATGGCTGTTTTTGATCAGGGGAAACAGGCTGCAACCAGCTGCGCTGATGGACTGGTACGAATCTGGGACCTGGGAACCTCTAAAGTCACACGCACGATTGAGCCAGTAAATGGTTTAATCAA
>NZ_CAXAVM010000150.1:0-17678 GCF_963972345.1 uncultured Gimesia sp.
ATCGATGCCTTCGGGCGGATGCAGATCCAGCGACCAGCCACCGCAGGCAATCGCATCCGGAAAATCGCGGGACGAAAGCAGATCGTGTTCGGTTAAAATGTGCTGTCCGATAAACCGGCGGCTTTCGCGTTTGCCTGGTACGAATCCAAACCAGTCGAGCGCCCAGTGTGCCGCCTGAAACGGATCTTCATCGGCGGGCGTTCCCTCTGGTCCGTTTTTCACATGATCCCAGATCCCCATCACAATCGCCAGCAGTTCATCCCTGATGCGTTCATTCTCTTTGATCGTATCCAGCACACCACCCCACTCGGCCCACCAGTAACCATACTCGTGCGTCGGCTCTTCTTCGCCCGGCGTGGCATACAATCGCAGCTTCAACTCCGCAGGATCAAACTTCCGCGCCCACCCGGGTGCCACAAAAGGCATGGGCCGCTCATGCCGTCGGGCCTGCATCAGAATCGTCGAGCCCAGTCGATGTTGATCCGCCGTCTCCGGAGCCAGACTTTCCTGAAACTGCTGCCGCCCTTCCCGACCTTCCATGAACCGCGCGCCAGCTTCAGCCGCCAGTCGACCATCGCCGGTACAGTCAATAAAAATGTTCGCGTTGATCGTGAAGCGGTCTTCCGTACTCTGCCGTTCTGCAGTCGCACATTCAATCTGGTCACCATTCAAATGAACTGACGTCACACACGTATTGAGCATGAGTGTCAGATTGGGTTCGGCCTGGCATTTCTCGTACAGGATCAGATCGAACATTGAAGCCGATCGCTGCGGATTGCGGATGCAATTCTCCAGTCGCAACTCTTCAATAATCGCCCCTTCGCGGGCCTCCGTCTCCAGTTCACGCCCCCGATCAAAACGCCCTGTACCATTCGCGCCAACAATATGCATGCGGACTTCGCTGGAGGCATTTCCGCCCAGCACTGAGCGATCCTGGCACAAAATCACCCGTGCGCCACACCGCGCCGCAGCCAGCGCCGCACAGCAGCCCGCCATGCCTCCGCCGGCGATCAGAATCTCGGAATTCAGAATATGCTCTTCCAGAATCGACATTTTAACTTCAGACCCTTTATTGTTTGACACCCCGTTTAAATGGCATATAATAACCTTTTCTACTGACTATTCAATATATATTGCTAATATTGCGATCTGTAATGACACTTATTCAAAAAGAACCGCCTCATTCGCTGGCCCTGGAACTCTCCGAACGGATTCGACACCGGATACAGTCCGCGGAATTTACGGACGGTGATTTTTTCCTGACCGAAGCCGAACTGGCGGAAGAATACCAGGTTTCGCGGCGTATCGCCCGCGAAGCCGTCAATCGCCTGTGCGCCCTGGGACTGCTGGAGGGTCGCAAGCGCAAAGGGCTGATCGTCCGCCATCCCGATCCGGTTGAAGTCTGGGCCAACTGCCTGCCTTCACTGGCGCGTTCGCAGGAGAAGCTGGCCGAACTCGCGTCATTCCGTTATGCCCTCGAAGTCGGTGCGGTGGAACTGGCGATTAAGAATGCCAGTGACGCTCAAATCGAAGCGCTCACAGAACTCGCCGAACAGTTCAAACAGATCGCCCGCCAGAAAAAAGACCGCCCGCGCCGCATTGAAACGGAACGGCAGTTTCATGGCCTGATCCTGGAGATGTCAGGCGTGCCGCTGATCGCTGACATGCAGAAACTGCTGGCGGCTCTCTTCGAAACATCCTATCCCACGCGAAAATCTCCCATGCTGGACGATGATGTCAACGAACGCATCATCTGGCAGCACTTTGAACTGGTCAGCGCGATTCAGGATCGCGATGTGGAACGGGCACGCTCTGTCATGCGGGCTCACTTGAAATACCTGTTGATGCCGGAACGGGAAATCGACTGAAGAACCGACACTCTATCTCAGAAAGTGAATCACCATGAAGAAAACACAATCCTGCCTGATAGCCCTGTTGCCTCTGCTCTGCTGCAGCATCATGTCCCTCACTGCTTTCGCTGCGGATGAGAACAATGACCTGCCCAAAGTGGAAGTCAGCAATGTCCACCAGGTTTTTGATAACGGCGAACACAATGCGTTTACCGATATGATTGAATTCAAGGGGAAATACTACCTCACCTTCCGCACCTGCCCGGGGGGGCACATGCTGTTTCCGACGTCGCGTATCCTGATCATGCAGAGTGATGATGCAAAAACCTGGCAGCAGGTCGATGAATTCTCCGTCCCCAAACGGGATGTCCGCGATCCACATTTCCTGATTTTCAAAGACAAACTGTTCGTCTATTCTGGCACCTGGTATTGCGGCGACTCAGCCCCGAAAACACGAACCATCAACGAGCACCTGGGCTTCGCCGTCTGGTCTGCTGACGGTAAACAGTGGTCAAAACCGATCATGCTGGAAGGCACCTACGGCCATTACATCTGGCGGGCCGCCGCTTATAAAGATAAAGCCTATCTCTGCGGTCGCCGCATCCGCCATTTCGCGAAAGACGACCAGGGACGTGAACTGATTGAAACCGCCATTCTGGAAAGCGACGACGGCCTGGTCTGGAAAACCGCCGGGCTGTTCAATGAAAAGCAGGGTGACGAAACCGCGTTTCTCTTCGAGGAGAACGGCGACCTGCTGGCTATCGGCCGCAGCGGTTCAAATCCTGCCTGGGTGATGCGATCACGGCCCCCCTTCGAAACCTGGGATCGCAAACAACTCGACCGTTATATCGGCGGACCGCTGCTCGCCAAATGGGGTGATCACTATCTCGTCGGCGGCCGTCAGCGCAAAAACGGGAAATATGTAACCTCTCTCTACTGGTTCAAGGATGATGAACTGCACGAATTCGCTTCACTTCCCAGTGGCGGAGACAACTCGTATCCCGGCATCCTGATTCTGAGTCCCGATCACGCCCTGGTATCCTATTACTCAAGTCACGAAAAAGACGAGGATGGTAAACCGATCACCGCGATCTATATGGCCGATCTGAAACTGAAATAACTGCCATTCCAGTGAGTTCGAGAAGGGAAAGTGTCCTGCGGGAGGCTTTCCCTTTTTTTTCGCTATCGCATCACTGTATCATAGCGATACCGGTTGCTGCATTCAGAATCGACGGCTTTCATCTCAAAACTTGACGTCGCCGATATATCACGATATATTAAATTCATCAAACCAGCCCTTTCTCGAATGCGATAGCAGTGGACGCTGATGGAAGACACTTCAAAAAATCTCACCGAATATTCGTATCAGTATATCAAACAGCAGATGGAGCAGAATGTGCTCTCGCCGGGCGCCCGCCTGGTGAACCGCAAACTGGCTGCCGAACTGGGTGTAAGTGCGATTCCCGTACGTGAAGCGATCTGCCGCCTGGCATCAGAAGGTTTCGTGGAACACATCCAGGGCTCCGGTGCCTTCGTCCGCGAGATTGGACGTGAAGACCTGGATGAACTGTACGTGTTGCGTGATCTGCTCGAAAGCTTCGCCGCCGGGGAAGCGGCCCTGTATATTACTCCACAGCAGCTGGACGATCTGCAGTTCCTCATTGACGAGATGCGCGAAATCACTGTTTTACTCAACGAACGGAACGCGAAACATACCACGCCGGCCCAGTTCAATCGCTGGGTTGACTGCGAAACCGAGTTTCATGAAATCCTGATCGAAGCCTCGCGGAATCGCCTGCTAAAAAAAGTCATCCAGGAGCAACGGGCCATTACCGATGTCTTTTATGCCCTGCGTCAGCTGAAACATAAAATCATCACTCCGCAAAGTGCAGAAGAGACCTGTGCGGGCAAAGAACAGATCCTGGCTGCCTTTCGTAACCGGGATGCAGATCTGGCGCGCCAGATCATGAGCGAACAGATCCAGGCAGGCCGTCGCGACGTCCTGGCTTTTATGAGAAAACAGGAACGAGGCCGTAATGCAACTTAAACAGCTGGAAACAGGAATCCTGTTCAAAAATGCGAAACCGCATGTGAAAAGCGTGCACGCTTACTTCCCCTCGGTTGCCGCTCTGCCCGATGGCTCTCTGCTTGCCATGTATATGCTGGGGGAAGCCTTTGAAGCAGTCGACCTCAAACTGCACCTGTCCCGATCGTTTGACCAGGGGCTGACCTGGGAATACCAGGGGCCGATCAATACCAGTGTCACCGGGCGACAGACTTCTACATTCGGGCGGCTCACCGCGACGGAATCAGGCGAGCTGATTGCGAATCTGGTGCGATTTGATCGGACCGACTTCCCTGACGAAGGCTTATGCAATCCCCAGACTCTGGGCATGGTCCCCTCAGAACTGTTACTGATCCGCTCCCTCGACCTGGGCCGGACGTGGTCAGAACCAGAAGTTGTCTCTCCCCCCCTGGAGGGTCCCGAATTCGAAATGTGCAGCCCGATCACGCAACTCACTGATGGTCGCTGGATCTGGCCGACTTCCACGTGGCGCGACTGGGCCGGCTTTTTACCCAACGGAAATCGCATGCTGGCGCTGGTTTCCACCGATCAGGGCCACTCCTGGGATGAATACCTCGACATCATGCATAGTGAGGAAAACAACCTGATCTTCTGGGAATCCAAGGTGGTGGAATATCCTGACGGACGCCTGCTGGCAGTGGCCTGGTGTTACGACGAAGCGACGCAGACAGATCTCCCCAATCATTATGCGGTCAGCGACGACGGAGGAAACTCCTGGTCGGAACCTGCTTCCACTCAGATCGCAGGCCAGACCTTAACCCCCTGCCTGCTCGAAGATGGCAGCCTGCTGAATATTTACCGTCGTATGGATCAACCGGGGCTCTGGGCCTGCCTGTCTCGTTTAGATGACACAGGCACCTGGATCAACGGAGATCAGCAGCCCCTCTGGGGACACAACATGCTGGAAGGCATTACGTCCACAGGCGAAAACATGTCAGATAATTTCGCCGCACTCAAATTTGGTGCGCCCCATATCACCCGACTGCCCGATGGCGAATTGTTTGTCACCTTCTGGTGTTACGAACAATGCGTCAGCGTCATTCGCTGGTTCCGTTTTCAGGTAGACCCCGAGCATTCTGTTCAGACCAGCCAATCTGCTGTCAACTGCTGAGTATTACCTCAATCGCAACCATTGCCTGTGCCTGCAGAGTGACTGTGCCAGGGTCCGGCTTCTGAGGAAGGTATCGCTTCGCCTCCGCTGCTGCTGAAATATTATTTTTGTGATTCAGCAGACTTTTTCCATTTTTTAATTGATATTATAACCAACCATCACGATGATATATCATAATATATCTAACTACTATCAGATTGAATCCGCTCGTTATCTCATTCCTGTATCATCCGTTTCGGGGGAACACCCATGCTGTCACACAATTCGCAGCCGAACAGAGCACAAAGAGCTTTTACATTAATCGAGTTACTGGTCGTGATCGCCATCATCGCGATTCTGATTGCACTGCTGCTGCCTGCCGTTCAACAGGCCCGGGAATCAGCCCGCCGCAGTACCTGTAAGAACAATCTCAAACAGATTGGCCTGGCTTTGCACAACTATCACGAGACGCACAGCATGTTTCCCTTTGGTCGCAGTTTTACCGATAACTCCACCTCTGCCCCGCAGAACTTTGGCTCGCAGATGTGTTCCACCATGTTGCTCCCGTTTCTTGACCAGACAAATATCTATAATCAGTTCAATTTTCTGAATGCATTCAATCACTCTTCGAACGCCCCCGTCACGCAACAGAAAATCAACGTGTTTCTCTGCCCCAGCAACCCACAGGACGAGGGACTCAACTGGACCGGGGCCGGCGGACCTGACGACTCCTGGGGCAGTCACTATCAGCCGGTAGCACATAGCGGCCGCGACGGAAACCCGGCCCGTGATGGCCAGGACGCCGTCGGCTTTAACAAGGATGGGGTCTTTTATCGCAATTCAAAAACCCGCTTTCGGGATATCCTGGATGGGTCCAGTACCACACTGGCTTTTGCAGAAACGGTCGGCGACAAGCCCGGTTCACACGAACTGTTTGCCTGGGGTGCCTATGGGGGCGGCGGCATTGGCGTTCGCAGCGGCATCAACGCTAATTTCCCTCTGCTCACCGGCTGGAGCTGGAATGGAGATGACTTCACCGGGCCGGGCAGCTACCACACCGGTGGTTGTCATTTCCTGCTGGCAGACGGGGCAGTCCGGTTCCTGTCAGAAAATATCGACCTGGGAACTCTGCAGGATCTGACGACACGCGCCGGCAGCGAAGTCATTGGTGAGTTCTAGAGTACATCACATTTAACCATAGCGTCTCTCAATCTACTATACGTGGCCCAAATGGCCTTGAAGGCGCTACAGTAAAACGGGACACCGTCTGAAGTTTCCTGGCTTTATCAGAATATCATTCCCATTCCAAGGCACCTCTTCTACCTGGTATCAGCATATGAGCAAACTCAAATTCCTCTGCGGCTGCCTGTTACTCCTGACCGGTTGCGGCCAGGCTACTGACGAAATGGAACTTACTGCCGTGAAAGGCACGGTCACCTACCAGGGCGATCCGATCCAGGAAGGCGTGATACGTCTCGTGCCTGAGAAAGGAAACACCGCTCCGGCGAGAACGACCCAGATCAACGCCGGAACATATCTGTTCGCCGACCGCTCGGCAGTCAAACCGGGCACCTACCAGGTGGAGATCAGCGCCTACCAGGGAGAGACGGGACTGCCCGGTGATCAACCCGCCGGCAGTTCCACCAGCCGAAAACAATATCTGCCGGAACAGTTCAACACAAAATCCACGATTGAACCACTCACCATTCCGCCGGACAGTGACCCGGTCCAGCATGATTTTAATCTTCAATAAAAAAAGGCCCGCCATGAAAATGCATTTGAATTTTCCTGCCTTCTGTAAACTCGGATTCGGCCTGCTGTTGCTGGCTGTCATTTCCGTCACCAACCTGAAAGAAACGCGGGCGGAATCGCGGTTACTGGTGGAAGCCACCAAAGAACTGCCGCGACATGGCGAAGGTTCATTGATCACCCTGGATAACGGTCGCCTGCTGCTCGTCTATACCCAATGGTACCATGGCGCCGGCGATGACCATGATCCGGCACGCCTGGTCGAAATCCATTCTGATGATGGCGGCAAAACCTGGTCTGCTCCCCAGACGGTGCAGGAAAACATCGGCAAGATGAATGTAATGTCGACCAGTCTGATCAAAACGACGAGCGGAAAATTACTGTTGACCTACATTCGCATCGACAGCAACCGTTTTGCCAATCTGTGGTGCAAAATATCGACCGATGAAGGAAAGACCTGGAGTGAACCCCGCCAGATTTCTCAAGGTACTGAAGGCGTGATCTTCACTGTCAATTCCGCGGCCATCCGCCTGAAATCAGGTCGCATCCTGCTGGCCGCCTATGGCTCACCCAGCGCCTGGCAGAAAGACGAGCATTTCCGATCCTACAGCTATTATTCTGATGATGAAGGCCAAAGCTGGAAAAAATCAGTCAACGAGGTCGACTGCCCCCTGCGCGGCGCCATGGAACCGGAAATCGAACAGTTGAACGATGGTCGCATCCTGATGCTGATCCGCACCCAGACCACGCGCATGTATCGCGCCTTCAGTAACGATGGCGGCCAGACCTGGAGCCCTTCTGAGAAAACGGATATCGTTCACCCCGAAGCCCCCATGCAGCTGCAGCGAATCCCCGGCACCGATAAACTGATTCTGATCTGGAACAATGCGGTGGTCCCCGGAGCCGATCACCAGGGTCCGCGCACACCACTGACCATCGGAATTTCCGACGACGAAGGCGAAACCTGGAAACAGCTCAAAAACATCGAAGAAACCAAAAATGGCTCCTACAGTTATGTCAGCATGGCCTTCCGCGACGACACACTGCATCTGGTCTACTATGGACCAGGGGGTCTGCGCTATCAGTCGATTCCGGTTAAACAACTGCTGCAGGATTGATACAAGGCCCCCAAAGGGTTTTAAGGCTAGAGGCCGATGTGACACTTAGTAAAAAAAAAAACAAATCAGAAGAGCTAAAGGGGGCGGGTCTTTTTTCAAAGACTCCTGCCCCTTTTCCTTTCTCAGCAGCAAGAGGATTCCAGACAATTTAACATATGTTTGGCACAGGATGAGTGATAAAATAAAAACTGAATAATTCCTGGATGAGTTTCAGGCACAATCCAAAAATTGATTCTGACCTTAAATTACTTCGCTCCAGATTATCTATCATCTGCCATCGCAACCCTTGCCATGAGTCTTCCCCAATGAAACAAAACTATTTTTTATCACTGTTGATCTTTGTTGCCGTGCTGGTGCTGTTAAATTTCTTCTTTCAACTGCATATTTCCATCTTTGGCAGTATCGTCCTGACGATCGTGGTCAACCTTGTGTTGAATCTCATTTTCAGCCGCAAACCCTAAATCAGGAAAGTGCGTCACCGATGTTGCTCAATGATTATCCATCACCAGCAGAAGGCATATAGGGGTCAGGTTTTTTATATTCAAAGAGTCCTGTCCCTTTACCTGTCCCTTTATCTTTATCCAGGTATTTCTGCTACCAACAAAGGGTATGCAAAGAGACTAAAATATTTGATTCGGATGGTTGGTTCTGGGGTGCTGATGTCAGTTAGTAAGGCTGCTGCTTTGCGGTTCTGCCTGCAGAAGCAGATCAACGGTTCCGGACACCTTTATTTGATTGCATTCGAATTGATCAGATTATTCTTGGCATATTTAGACATTTGTCTAAATATGCATTGACCACAAATAGACGTCTGTCTAAATTGGTGATGTATATGAAACACCAGTTACTTCAGGAGCTTTAGATGGCAAAGAATTCCAGGAGTGGTCACCCCGTTTCTCAAGATCTACCTGAGGCAGAGCTTGAAGTACTGGCTTGCCTCTGGAATGCAGGTGCTTTGACGGCTGGCGAAATCCGAAATCAATTAGAGTCATATCGTCCGATGGCTCATGGTTCTGTGCTTACGCTGCTCAATCGATTGTCTGAAAAGGACCTTGTGAAGCGAGAGAAGTCAGGACAAGGCAAATCATTTGCTTACCGCGCGACACGAGGTCCAAAATCCACTCATCGTCGAATTCTGCAGAAGCTCAGACAACGAATATTTGGTGGAAACTCAGTCGCGATTGTGGCATCCCTGCTGGAAAGTCAACCCACCAGTCCGGAAGAAATTGAGGAACTCAAGGCTCTCATCGAACGTCTTGAACAGAATCAGAATCTGGAGGACAAATAATGTCCGTTGATACAATTAATTCCGTGGCCGATGCGTGGCTCTTTATTGTGAAGCACATGGCCTGGCAGTCCACTGTCGTCGCATTGCTTATCTTTGTCGTTGTTTTCTGGAAGCATCGTATTTCAGCAAATATTCGGTATGCGTTGCTGATGCTGGCTCTGATCAAGTTTGTTGTGCCACCGTTTTTTGCAATGCCGGGTGGAATTTTCAGTCAGTGGGAAATATCAAACGGTGCTTCGGTTGAAAAGACATCGCGTATGGTATCCGAACTCCCACCAGAAGGTGAGAATCTGGTAGTGCCGTCTTTCGAATCAGTAACACGTGACAGAAGTGATCTGCCTGTTACTGTTCCGAATAACCCGAAGAAAGAAGTGAAATCGACTACCGAAACAGCTGATTCCCCGGTTTCGATAATTTCCTCATCATTAAAAATCCAGAAAGAACTGACGGTCAGTATCAGTTCCATTGCCTGGTTAATGATCGGCTCCGGCATCGTAACCCTGGCGTTTCTGCTGTGGATGGCGAAAAGCAGCTTTCATTTGATGCGAATCATTGCCTGCTGTAAGGAAGCAGATGGTTCGATGCGGGAAGAATTCAGAAAGCTGACTCATTCAATGGGATTGCGCCGCCGCATACGTTTGCTTTTAAGTCCGGCCCCCGTGACTCCGATGGCATGTGGCGTGATTCAGCCGACCGTCATTGTTCCCGCAGCAATGCTAACTCAACTGTCGGCAACTGAGCAGCGTGCGGTTTTTGCGCACGAACTGGCACATCATCGTCGTTTGGATCCTGCTGCACTTTGGATTCAAGGTTTCATTCGTGCTCTCTGGTGGTTTCATCCAGTGGTATGGATGTTGCATCGAAACCTGCAGCGTGTCCGGGAACAATGTTGCGATGATCTTATTGTGGTTGAGAATCTGGTAACGAAAGACGAATATTGTGCAGCATTAGTCCGTGCACTGGAGTGGTGCTCTGTGCGAACACGGATTTTACAATTATCTGCATTGCAGATGCGACCGCTTCAGTCTCGTATCACACGTGTTCTGAATCCACGGGTCCGTCGTTCGGCCAGGTTATCAAAGCTTGCCTGGGGAATCGTGATATTCTTGTGTGCTGCCATACTTCCAGGTCTTGCCTTACGGTCTGGAGACGCTGTAGCAGATGTTCCCACAACGAATAAAAGTGAGCAGCAAGAGAATGACCAGGCGGTGATAGCATCGAATCCCGACCACGCCGAAATCGGTGGTTTGATTCTCGACGAGAAAGGCAATCCCGTAGAGGCAATCGTGCATTGCAGTCATGTGATAAATAACGTTACTGACTACCAGTCAACGAGGACAGCTGCAGATGGTCGTTTCCATTTTGATGATATTTCAGCAGGCAGATACACATTAACAGTCGCTGCTGCAGGGAAAAGTTACACCGGCACGTACGTCTCTGTTCAACCGGGGCAGATCGAACGGAATCTGAAGCTCATTGTTTCTCGTCCCGAATCACTGGTTCTCAAGATTCAGGATGAACTGGGAAAACCCATTGCCGGGGCCGAGTTTTCCTACGTCAGCTGGAATGTACGTGGCGGAAGTCGATGGTGGCTTCAGCAGGAGTGGCTTGACCGAATGAAAATTGCCTGTCCCACATCAGATGCGGAGGGCAGGCTTGTGATCGAAGGAATTCCAGCAGATGTTGATTGTAACGTGCTCGTCAAACACCGGGACTATGTCAACGGTTTAATCGAAAACGCCAGAACATCAAAAGAGAACACAATCACTCTGGAAAAAGGAGTGCCTGTAGAAATTCAGGCAATCGAGGCAGAAACTGGGAAGCCTGCGACAGAAGCCATCGTCAACATCTCAGGTTATCCGAAAAGTATTAACGTAAGAAACGTTCCCGTAGATTCGGAAGGCAAGTATCACACTCGATTCCCGATCATCTCGAATCTCGTCGATATCAGTGAGCGACATCCATCGCTGGCAACAACTGAATGGGCTCGAGTACATGATGGAACGGCTCACAGTAAGTATAAATTCAAGCTATACCGCCGAGGAGCAGTCCGCGGACGTGTATTGAGCACAGATAACCAGATGCCGTGTTCCGGAGTGCAGGTGCAACTCATCAGCAACCGGTCAATTATTCTACGCAGTTACACCGACAGTGAGGGACGCTTCGAAATGACCCCGCCGTCCGGCAGATTTGGAATTATTGTGGGAACTGGAAATGGTTTCTATGGGGAAGACAAGTATTGGAAAGACGTCCGCATTAAACCTGGCGAAACGACGGAGCTGGAAGATCTAAAAGCCAAACGGCTTCCTCTGATTCGCGGTGTCGTGCTTTTACCGAATGGTCAACCTGCCGTCAATGCATTGGTGATGCAGGGCGATCAGCAACCTCAGTCCGTCTTAACCGATGAGAATGGACGGTTCAAATTGCAAATGATGCATAAGCCATGGGTCGCAAATATCATGGCGTGCCATTTGACTGAAAAGTTAAGCTCGGGAGTGAGCCTCTCGGTTTCCAGCCTGGAAGAGGGGACTGAAGCACGCATTCAACTTGAGCCGGAATCAATGTTGATCGGCTCAGTCGTCGACGCAGCAGGAACTCCGCTGGAAGATGTAGATGTGACACTTTGGTCAGTCTATGGTGCTAAAAAAAGAAGTGAATTCAGAAGGCTCTCGACCCATAAAACGGATGCTTCAGGTGAATTTCGCACTTGGGGATTAAGCAGACATCAAAAGTATCAGGCATCGGTCAGCGTAACGGATAATACCCAATTACCTGGATTCGTCAGCGTCAAATCCGATACGACTCAACTTCTAAAACCAGTACAACGCCTGGCACCAATCAAACTTGATTCCCAGATCTATCGTAATGATAGTCAACCCCCGGCTTCGGCTGCGGAGATCGTGTGCCGTGACTGGATCAATTCGGACGAACTGAATCTGGATTCACTCCGCGGCAAAGTTGTTTTACTGGACTTCTGGGCCACATGGTGTGGACCTTGTATGGCAGATTTGCCCAGGCTTCAATTGGCGCATGAGCTTTACGGGGAAAAAGGATTGGTGATTATTGGCCTTCACCATAATTCCGTTTCAACAGACGAAGTAAAAGCGTTCGTAAAAAAACGGGGACTGACCTTTCCGATAGGAGTCGATACGTTGTCTGGTGAAACTTGCGGCAATTATAATGTGAACAGCTATCCGACGAAGATTTTGATTGGCCGTGACGGAAGAATCATTGCAACGGAAATCAGCACTGCAGAGTTACTGCCGATTCTTCGAAGAAATGTTCTCTATCATAACGATCAAAAATAGATCGAATGTACGAACTTTATATTATGCCTGAATCCGCAAAAAGGTACGAGTTCTTCATGTGTGTAGTGAGGGCCAAAGGGGGCTGAACTTTTTTTATTCTGCCCCCTTTATAACCCTGGGTATTTTCAACTGCAGGGAGTGAGGGCTTCTTTTATAATGCTTTGTGAAACGTGAAAGAAAAGGGATAAAGGGGTCAGGACCAATCCTGTTCGGCCCGTTAGTTGCTCTCGGCGGCTGATTTCAGGATCAGGGCATTGAGTGATTGTAAAATCTGCGGGGAGATGATGCGAGTGCTGGCTCTCAGAGAAATCGGCGCAGCGTTAAGTAAGGCAGACGAGACGCATCGGCGGCCCGCGAATCAACTGTTCTGTTTTTGCAACTTTGAAATGTGCGACAACAGCTCTTCTTCATCACACATGCCGGTGAAGTACCAGCAGATCATTTCATAGGTACGCAACGTCGGCTTACGACCGGTCCACAGACTGATCAGCATGCTGGCGATGATCGCACAGTAAGTCTGAATCTCAATGCCGTTCTGCGACCTGCTCAACAGATGACGGCAGCCCAGCGTGTGCTTGAAAAAACGGAAGAAAATCTCAATCGTCCAGCGATAACGATACATCAGCGCAATGATTTCCGCGGGAACGTCCAGCAGATTGGTCGCGATCCGTAACACGCCATCGCAGTTCGGCCCCGTGCTCTTGCCGCCATAGCGGGTGCGCTTCTGATGCGGTTCCATCTCGATCAGAATCAGCCGCAGGCGATGGTTCGGTTTTGATTTTGCTTGAACTGATCCGAGTTGAATGATCTCATCGCTCATCACATGGGCAGCCCTGTCTGCGTCTGTCAGTTCCTGTTCTGACAGAACATCGTAGACACTGTTATCCCGGATCCGGCAGACATAGCTACTACCGGCATCAACAATGCGGTTAAAGAGTTCGAATTTCGCATACCCGCGATCCATCACATACGTTCGGTCCGATTCAACGGCACGGTCCATAACGGCCCGTTCATCGAATTCTCCTCCGCCGGTGGGGGTGACGTCGATCCGCGTCGGCACGTGGCGGTCCACTTCAAAGTGCGTGTGCAGCGTCCAGTTCATCAGGTTGGAATGACCGGATTGTGTTTCGAGGAACGAAGCCTGGGCGATGCGGGGCAAAGCGGTAATCACGGTGCCGTCGACCAGGGTCATTGTGTGCCTGATTTCCTGCAGTCGGCTCTCTTTCGCAATCGGCGCCAGCTTATCCCCCAGGGCGGCAATGATCGGTTTCAGACATTCGGAATCAAAAACAGCGACAGATTCAGAGAGTGAACCAAGAGAAGCACGGGGGCACTTCAGTTTTTTCTGAACCTTTTTGAGTTCACTGGCCTGCTGCAGGCCACGGAGAGACGTCACGATGGGATTGAACAGGTAGAGCAGGATCATCGTACAATACTGATCCATGTGCAGACTGCGATTGCCAGCGCGATCACGTTCACAGCCGACGTCATGCAGTTCCTGCAGCAGACTTCCCAACTGACGGAAGTACTTCAGTCCGGTGATGTCCTGTTCTTCAATCTCGGCGCGCTTCGCTTGTGGCATGACAGATATCTCAAGCGGTCAACGCACCTTCCTGCCTGCAAATTGACCAATTTACAAACCACGAACGTCACGAAATACACGAAACCTCTCTATTCGTGGTGATTTTTTACAGGTAGCATAAACCGTGCCGAACAGGATTGGGTCAGGACTCTTTTTAAAGACTCCTGACCCCTTATACATCCGACAGACGGTTAAGACAGTCAAACTAGTCAAACATTATGACAGTTGCTGACGCCTTTTCTGCTCTTCGTTTACTCTATTATGCCAAGAAGACACGAATCCCTTAAACTGCGATCCAGCTCAAGGCAACGGGTCAATAATCGCAAATTGCGAATATTGACAGGTGCTTCAGGAGAGAGAATATGCAGAATTCCCGATGTCACTTCGTCGCTGGATGACATATTCTGAATCTCGTAAACACAACATGGCTCGATCACAGAATTGTTGTCAACGAGAGCACAAGGTATAAAAGAACCAACTTCCGGACCAGTTGACTTTGCTTCCATTTTGATATTTGAGCGGAAGGCGTCTTCAGTCTGCGCGTCAAATTTTGCCAAAAACGGATCATCGATGGCGTTATCAGAAAGTGGACCAAATATAGGTTCAATAACTTTCTCCCAACAAGTCCGCCAGCCATGTACCTGGTCCCAGAATTTTAGATGCAATAGCACATTACACGAAACCTGGAAATGTAGCTGATCTCGATTCGTTGTTACGAATTTTCCAATCGCTTGCTCGGCTATTGAATTCGGAAGAGCAAGATCAGTCGACCGACACGCGATCGAAGCTACGCTGCTCCTATCTGAATCAGATTGACCGGCTTCACCACCAATCTCAAACTCCAACTCCATTTCTGTAACCCACCCTCCCTCACAAGCTAGCACAGGCCCTCGATAGTCAGTTGAGACAACAGCCGCTCGTATTCCTGTGAAAATCAAAGGTGGAGGTACGTGGACAGCCACTGCCGTCAATATCTTTAAAGGATATTCAATTGGAAGGAACTCCAAGCCTTCAGGCATCTGACAGGGGAGTTTCCCTGGATCTTGTACCGATAAATCATCTGAACTTATATCCTGGCCTGGTAATACATAGTATGAATACTCAGAATCAGGTCTCATTATAGCACCTTAGAAATTCCGGATAGCTTAGTATGGGTCTGGACTTTTTTTATTCTGCCCCCATTATAACCCTGGGGATTTTCATCTGCGGGGAGTGAGGGCTTCTTTTATAATGCTTTATGAAACGTGCAAGACAACGTAAGTACAAGCACTGTCGAGCAAGCCGAACTGTGGACCGCGCACTTCAGATTTTACAGGAGACAGTGCAATTAAGATAGAGGTTTCGGGGTGCCATGGCCGGCTTGTCCGGCCGTGTCGAGTGGGGGGGGTTTATGTTCCGGATTAAATGTGGCAGCTGTGACCTCCTGCTCGCTGCGCTCGGCCCGGATTTTATCCGGGCTCACCCTCTTTTTTCTTTCGTGGCGTTTTGTGTTTTTCGTGGTTCAAAAGTCTGACAGGGATGTTTCATTCTGTTCCCATTGTGCGCGATGCCGGGTTGATACTCGCCAGGCGGGCGGACACATGGGTCCGCACCCTACGACGATAGGGTTGGCTTTGTTGTTCTGATTTGTGAGTCTGCACTGACAGTTTCCTGTCGCCTTTGGCGACCCCGGATTACATCCGGGGCTACCCCCCCCTCTTTCTTTCGCATTTCTTTCTTTCGTAGTAGCCGAACGGTGTTAGCTGCGGTTTTTTGCGAGCGAGGTATAAAACCGCGGCTGAAGCTCAATGGCTCAGGTGGGACGTTCTATGGTGAATATCGATGACACCTTTCTGATCCTTCCTTTGATCTTTCAGTGGTTCGGGATTTTCATCTGCGGGGCGTGGGGCGTTTCTTTTATAATGCTTTGTGAAACGGGTAAGGGAGCCGTGATCACCTTCACCGTTGGGCAAGCCAACGGTGCCACCCGCTGAATGCGTGGGGGAGCCTGGTTCCGAATTGTGCGTGGCAGCTGTGACCTCCTGCTCGCTGTGCTCGGCCCGAATTGTATTCGGGCTCACCCTGTTTTTCTGAGTTGGGATGGTTACCCAAAACACTGTCGGGCAAGCCGACAGATGGCACCCGCAAGGGTAAGAGGACATTGAATTTTTGTCATTTTTGTGGGGTTAATTCTTGTGTTCGAGCTGTTGAACTGGAGTCCGTTGGCTGGGGGTTTGTGGTTCCGTTGCATATTGGATTATTTTGTGGAAGTGCGTGGGGAGGTCAAGAGGGATGAACAATATCATGTGGCGATACGGGTTGACAGGGGACCGACCTGCTGCGACGTCGGGGCGGTGCCGGGGCGAAGCTTTGCGATGTGTGGCGACACGCAGGGTGACATCACGAACGAGTGTGCTTTCAGGCAGTGCAAATCGGGAAAAAACAGGCTCATTTTTAGTGAAGATCAATAACAGCTGTCGCGTGTTTCGGTGCTCTGTAAACTGGGCACGCGCGCGACCCAAAACAGCGCTTATCGCTGTCGGCACGCAGCGGTCAAGTTCATTTTATGCAGCGGGAGTGCGGAAATGTGTAGCAGCAGGTGTGGGAAGTTCAGTCCTGCAGGCGAATGGCGGCGTGGGTGGTGAGGCCTGCGTTGACCACGAGCAGCGTGATGCCTGGGGCGTCGTTCTGGAGCCCCTTTCTAAAAAAGGGAGAAACGGTTCATCCCAGTGCAACTGCTCCTACCAGATGCAGGCCTGGTTTGCATTGGAGGGTAGCGAATGAAAAGACATAAGCCCCGAAATCGAAGTAAACCAGTGGAATCTCGTTAAATTGAAATTTATCCGGTAGCTCTGCAGGAACGCTTGCGTTACGGTTCCTGACGGGTCACTGTTCCCTTTGTCTCAACTCATGGAACTCTGGTAAATCGAACTAACGGGCCCCCAGCAGGGAGATCGAAGCTGATGAAATATCTGATTGTGTTCGCAGCTGTCGTTGCACTGATTGCGACAGGAGTCGCTTCTCACCCACCGGGGGGAAATGAAGACCATGACAATCAGCGACCGGAGGGCCCTCCTCGTGATCCTTTTATGATGCTGTTTGATACAGACCGGAATGGCGAGATTTCCACACAGGAAATCGAACAGGCTTCGGGTGTACTCAGGAACCTGGATCGTGACCAGAGTGGCACGCTGACACGCGATGAACTGCCGCGGCCTCCTCATCCTCCGCGACATCACCCTCCGCACAGGGACGAGCATCCACGACCGGAAGCAGGTCGTCCCCCTCACTCGCGAATTGAGGCTCTGCCAGATCAACAGAGACAGAATGCCGATTTAAGAAATGTGCCTGCAGACTCTGTCGTTTTCACAGGCGGATACGAAACCGATCTGCGTGATCACGGACGTCCGGTCGCACTGATTGCCGCCGCCCTGGGTGTAGAACCGGAAGTCTTTCGACAGGCATTCAGTAATGTGAAACCGGCGCGGGGTGGCGCTCCCTCCGCTGCACGGGTACGCGCGAACAAAGAAGTGCTGATGTCAGCCCTGGGAAAACAGGGCATCACCAACGATCGGCTGGATACCGTTTCCAATTACTATCGCTATCAGCCTGAGCGCGGGGGGCTCTG
>NZ_CAXAVM010000151.1:0-17533 GCF_963972345.1 uncultured Gimesia sp.
GTATTGGAAGTGCCGTCAGTGATATTTCGAATTCCCAATTCGCCGTTTGATTTCAAGACCAGTTGATTTCCTGCATAGTGCGAAAGCCCCAAACCTTCCGGGGAGACTCTGACGTTGATATTGGGGTTCAGGTAAGTGGGGATTTCCTGGTGGAACAGTGCCTGGTTGGAAGGATGATCCCAGGCGTAGTCGAAATCGATCTGGTTATAGAGGACTGCCTGATCCACGAAAGGGAGCAGAAATGTTTGCCAGCTTTGTGATGGTGCTCCCTCTACCGTTAAGGTTTCTCCTGGTGGAAACACGCGATGAGTATCATGATAGTTGTGCATCGCCAGCCCGAGCTGTTTGAGATTATTTTTGGAGGCGGACCGGCGCGCCGCTTCCCGTGCCTGCTGTACCGCTGGGAGCAGTAGAGCGATTAAAAACATCGCCATTAAAATGCCCCCCACGCCGACCACTGCGAGAACGACGATCAAGGTCGTTTTGCTCTTTTTGGTTGCGGGTTGACTGGACTGCGGTTGAGTTTCCGGTCCGGAATCAAATTCATCCCAGGCTGAGGTCTCCGCTCCCGTGAAGAGATCACTCACTTTGGCAGCGGGGTGAAATTCGCCGGCTTCACCCTCTCTGACCAGGTCTGTTTTTTGAACTTTGCCTTCGGCCGCCAGTTGATTCAGGCGTTCCCGGGTCAGAGGCCCGGCGACTTGACTTCCGCGTTTTACATACCAGTTCGCCATGTTGATACCCTGTAATATAGTCCTGTCAGAAACTCAATCCTCATTCAGCATACCGGTTCTGTTCATTACAATACAGGCAAACATAAGGCGAGAATGTATATATTTATTTTATCAGGAGGATCGAGAACATGAGGTTTCGCAGGGAATCTGGTAATATGACAGTACTCCTGAATCATTCAACTTCATAGATCGCAAATGAGGAGAGAAACGCGTGTCCGCTGAATCTGCAATCCGTCCCTGGATTCTGTCCGAGATCAATTATGCTTATGTGAAAGAGAATCCTTACCAGGTCGCCGTTCTGCCGATGGGGGCGACTGAGCCCCATAACCTGCATCTGCCCTACGGAACCGATACCTACGAAGCTGACGCGATCAGCTCGCGGGTCTGTGAAGCGGCGCACCAGCGGGGCGCGAAAGTGGTGATGCTGCCTGCGATCCCTTACGGCACGGAAACCAACCAGGCGGCGTTCCCCCTGTCGATGAATGTGAATCCTTCGACCCTGGGGCAGATAATCATGGATCTGGTCGATTCCCTGGCGAATCATGGGGTCAATAAACTGCTGATTCTCAACAGCCATGGCGGTAACGACTTTAAGCCGCTCCTGCGTGAACTGCATGGTTCCACGACGGTGCAGATTTTCCTGGCCGACTGGTTTCGAGGTACGTCAGCAGATGTGAAAGCCGAGATCTTTGAGAACCCGGACGACCATGCAGGGGAAATGGAAACATCACTGGCGCTGGCTTACTTTCCCCAGCTGGTGAACCGCGATGCAGAAACGGGCGCGTTACATGCAGACGACGGTGCGACGAAGACGACTCGGTTTTCCGCAGTCAATGAGGGCTGGGTCAGCATTACCCGTCCGTGGCATTTACTCACGACCAATTCGGGTTCCGGAAATCCCCACAAGGCGACTGCAGAGAAGGGGGAACAGCTGATGCAGATTTTAGTCGACCGTTTATCACAATTTGTCGTCGAACTTTCAGAGGCAGATCTGGATGACCGGTTTCCGTTCTAGTCGAAATACGATTCCTGTCTGGTTGACAGTTTTATTCAGCCTGTTTGGTCCTCTGTTTTTTTCCATGAATGGCGATCTGTTCGCAGAGGAGAAACAGTCGGCGATAGCCTTCCAGGATGTGACCGATGCTGCGCAGATAACCTTTCAGCATCGCTCCCCGGTGACAGTCCAGCGGCATCTGCATCTGATGATGGGGTCGGGAGTGGGCTGGATCGACTTTGATCGTGATGGATTCCCTGATCTGTACTGTGCCCAGGGAGAAGAGTGGAGTAACGTCGAACGAAAGCAGAGTCAGCCTGTCGATATTGCACTCTCCAATCGTCTTTACTGGAATCGCAGGAACAGTCAGTTTCAGGATGTGACCGTTGCTTCCGGATTGACTGTTTTGAATTACTCCATGGGAATTGCAGTGGGCGATTATAATCATGATGGATTTGATGATCTGTATGTGAGCGCGTTTGGTCGAAACCTGTTGTACTGCAATCAGGGGGATGGGACATTTTCCGAAGTTTCCTCTTTCGCGCACGTCGATGATCCGGGATACGGGGCCAGTTGTACCTGGGCCGACCTGAATGGTGACGGCCTGCTGGATCTGTATGTGGTGAATTACCTGGAGATTGACCGGGACCACTATCCGATCTGCAGCCGTCGTGTTGATGCGGCACGCGTCTATTTTATCTGTCACCCGCGCTACGTTCCGGGGCAGTATGATGTGGTCTATCTCAATCTGGGGAATGGCTCGTTTCTGGATGTTTCCCAGAAAGCGGGCCTGCATAATGAACCGGCGCGCCAGGGGCTGGGAGTCTTCGCCGCTGACTATGATCAGGATGGAGACATGGATCTGTATGTCGCCAACGATTCGGTGGCCAACCAGTTATGGATCAATAACGGGCAAGGGGTCTTTACAGATCAGGCGCTGGTCTCTGGCCTGGCATTTAACAGGACCGGAGATCGGGAAGCAGGAATGGGGCTGGCAGGTGCCGACTATAATGGGGACAGCGAACTGGATCTGTTGGTCACGAACTATTTTGGCGAAACCAATACACTCTATCGCAATGAAGGGGCGTTGTTCTTTCTGGATGTGACAGATGAGACGGGGCTGGCTGCTCCGAGCCGCGCGCGACTCGGTTTTGGAACTTCATTTCTGGATGTGAATAATGATGGCTGGGAAGACCTGTTTGTGACCAACGGACACGTGCACGATCGATTGTCTCAATTGGGAAAAGCTGAGCCCTATGAACAGGAACCGCAATTGTTTCTTAATCTGGCTGGTACGAGGTTTGATGATGTTTCCGAGCAGTCCGGGGAATTTTTCAAAACGAAACAGGTTGGCAGAGGTTGTGCCGTGGCTGATTTTAACCAGGATGGACTGGCAGATCTGGCCGTCTCACATCTGAATGAGCGCCTGATCCTGCTGGAAAACCGCTCAGCACCCATTCACAAGAGCATCGCGTTGCAGTTAGTGGGAACCGTTTCGAATCGGAGTGCGATCGGCGCGGTTCTGGAAGTGACTGGTGGCTCGCGAAAAATGACCCGGTTGAGAAAAGGGAGCAGCAGTTACCTTTCGGCTGATGAAGCCTGGGTGACTTGTGGACTGGGAGACAGCAACGCGCCAGTCGCAGTCAAAGTCAGATGGCCAGGCGGGAAAACCGAAAACTGGACTGGATTACAGCCGGGGGGACGTTATACATTGATAGAGGGAACCAGCGTTTTACCAGAACAGCCTCCAACCCAGCCCTGAATATGAACCGTCGGACCGAACCTGAAAAACTGACACCGCCCTTTACTCAGCAGGCAAGGAGCCCCTTTTTCTCAAGTGGTTTCCTGATTCTGGTGGGAGGCTGCCTGGCGCTGTTCCTTTACCTTGTGTTTCAGAGTGAATCGGGCAATTCCGATTCCAGCCAGCCGGCCGCTGTGGAGCAGGTGACTGAGAATTCCCAAAAAGCAAAACGTAAGGAACTGATCGCGTATCTGCAGCAGCATCCTGATGATGAATTTGCTCATTTCCAGCTGGGAGAACTGATTCAGGACCGTGCTCCCTACCAGGCCCTGGAAAACTTTTCGCATGTGACTTCCCGGCATCCGCGCTATTACGAGGCTGTCGAAGCAATTGCGGAGATCGCATTGGAACAGGGACTCCCGGAGCGGGCTTCCGCTGCGTTATTCATCCTGGTGCGTGAGTATCCGGAAGAAAGGCGCTTTCAGAAAAGTCTGGCGCAATTACTGTTTGCACAGCGAAAATATAACCGGGCTCTCCGCTATGCCAGGCGGAATATTGAACTGGGCGGGGATCAGGCAGAAGACTATCTGCTGGTAGCGGAAATCCTCAAACAGGCGGGGCGTACGATTGAAATGACAGGGCCTTTGAAACAGGCGCTGTACCTGGAGCCCGATTTGTACGCAGCGCATCTCAATCTGGCGTATGCGGGACTGTATTCGGGAGATCTGGAAACAGCGACGCGCGAAGCGCGGTGGTGTCTTGCTAAAAAACCGGAGTCGACCACCGCACTCCGCTACCTGGCTTTAATCAATCGGAATCAGGGGAATATCGAGAAGTCGCTCGCTGTGATCAACCAGGCATTGCAGATCGATTCAGAGGATATCGAGTGTCTGTTGCTGAAGGCGGATCTCCTGATTTATCAGAGAAAAGGAGCAGAGGCATACGCGCTGTTGAAACCTCTGTATGCGACACAGCAGACCGACAGACGTTATGTTTCCGCATTGTCACGTGCCGCTGGCTTGTCCGGGAAGCGTGAAGAGGCACTCGAACTGCAGCAGCTCAATCAGCGACTGATCAAGAATGAAGATTTGAGACCTTCTTCACTGCAGAGTGAGAGCGTGCAGAAAACGCAGGCAGGTCGAAAATGAAGCAGGGGAGCGACAATAAAATATGGTTCAGCCCGTATTCACCTGGATGCGGCGGGGTTCTGCTTTCGGGGCTTTCGGCAGAAAAATCCGCCGGACACCATTGGCAAGCTTGGCTTCGATTTCGCTGTGAACAATTTCTCCACTCAAGATAAAGGACCGGAGAAAATTGCCCACTTCGTATTCTTTATGAAGCGGAAGTGCCCCTTCGGGAATCTGTGGCTCGACCTTTCCCAGCAGTGTGAGTTTATTATCCTGAACCTGAAGTTCCAGTGAGCCGACGGAAACGCCGGGCAGGTCAGCGTAGAGCACCAGCCCTTCATCTGTTTCATAGATATCAATTGGTGGCGTGAATACAAACTGCTCGGGAGTGAGAAATTCTCTCGGTTCATCTTCGCTGTGTGGTCGACTCATCGTTATGTCCTATTCTCCTGAGCTCACAGGAATCTGCCGCGGTAGCTCTTCTTCCAGTTTGGGAAGATGAATTTTCAAGACGCCATCGTTAAATTCGGCGGAGAGGTGTTCGTCAGAGATGCGATCCGGAATACTGATCGACCTCTGCCATTCCCCAAAGGTGCGTTCTCTGCGTCGAAATCGCTCTTCGGGGATATCTTGATTATCCACCACCGGTGAATCCCGATGACCTTTCAGTGTCAGCACACCATTGGCAATTGTCAGTTCCAGATCCTGAACCTGCATTCCCGGCAGTTCCGCTGTGATCAGGAACTCGTGCTCCAGTTCAAATATATTCACTGCCGGGTACTGGCGAGGCATGCGAATCCCCTGAACGGTGAACTCGACGCCTTGAATCAGGCGGTCTACTTCACGCTCCAGATCTCGTAATGGATTCCATGACTGCTCCCAGCGAAAGATCGGCATTTTTCCTGTCCTTATACAGCGGTGAAAAATTACTGACTTATATGATAAGCAAAGGGCATACCATTTTACCGGAGAGGATGTATTTGCAGGGTAGGATCTCTAAGTGTCTATGGAATAGTAGATTAGGTGGATCAATTCTGTTGCGCGGTGGGCGAGCCACTGGTGGCGAGTGTCAAACTGGCATGTGTTTTCCGTCACATATACAGCCCCGGGGAGTGCCAATCTGGCAGATGGGTTCCGAAGTGGTTGAGGCTATATTGACGTCAATTCCATTGAATGGGCTGGATCCAGCCTGCAGCCAGTGCTCCCCCAAACAGGGTGCCAGTGATAAAAATCAGTCGTATCACCCAGAGCGCGGGTAGCGGTCCCAGGGAACGTGTGAGCCTTTGGCCTTTACGGGTATTGGCCTGAATCCATTGTGCTTTGACAAATCCAATTACGGACAGAATCAAAACGATTCCACCAATCAGTTGATGTTCTGCAATATGAAAAGGCATTGAGCCAGCGTCCTGGTTGAATGTGTTCGCCGTGAGGATTTTTGAAACCGGTATCGCGTGGATTCCACGAAGCCATTCTATCCCGGTGCTTCAGAATGGTCCATGCGTTGAGAGGTGTCCGTTTTGGGAAACAGGATCCAGAACATGAGAGTCGCGAACAGAGCAATCGCCGCACTGCTGAGCCAGATCCCGGGCCAGTCCCGGAGTAACTGGGCGGTTTCGCCAGCCAGATTTTTCTGAGTAAATTCGATGATACCTGTCTGCGAGGGGATATTCCACTGCGTGCGTAACAGGGTGTCTCTGGCAGTGGAAGTAAAATAATCGCCGATGCTTCCACTGATGAATCCTCCGGCGAACATTCCCAGCCCAAACACAAAAGTTCCGAAAAAAGTCTGCATGGAACCACGTACGTCCAACGGTGCGACTTTATCGACATAGATATAAGCAGCCGCCAGAAAGCAGCCGAAGCAGAGTCCGTGCATGGCCTGGCCCAGGCAGGTGAGTGCAATGGCAACCGTGAAGCCTTTCATGATTGCCGCAGTTCCAATGGTCGAGGCATAAGCAAAGATGAGGCTGCGTACAAGGTAGGAGAGCAGGCCCACCAGCATCACGGTTTTAAATCCGTATTTCTTGAGCCCGAACCCGAGGACCGCCATCACCAGAACTTCAAACACCTGCCCGATCGAACTGATCCGTTGTTCCCAGGCACCGGTCACATCAGCCTGCTTGAGGATCGCACTCAGGAAGGGGCTGTTCCATTGAAAATAAAACTTATGGACGATCGAAATGATAAAGGCCACGATCACCAGCACCAGGAAATGCCGATATCGGAGCATCTTGATTACTTTTCCCGGAGCCAGGTCTTTCTTATCACTTTTGACAGGAGGCGTGTGTGGCAGGGTTAAGCAGTAGGCAGCCATCAATAACCCCACCACGCCTGCCATTGCCAATACGATCCCCCGGCCCGTATTGAGCGCTTCCCCTTCCAGGTTCGCGAGGAAGACGCCTTCGGCAATCCAGGCGGGAACGACAAATCCAATCGTGCCCCACAAGCGGATCAGAGGAAATTCCTTGTCACTGTCTTTCAGATGTTGAAAGGACAGTGAATTGGTCAGCATCATGGTGGGAACATACAGAATGGAATACAGCACTCCCAGGGTTACCACCGGCCAGAAGCTCTGTTGTACGAACAGCGCCAGCATAATCACACCACCTGCCAGATGGCAGAATGCGAGCACGCGTTCTGTCGCGTAGTGGCGGTCGACGATCTGTCCGAACAGAAAGGGAGCCAGTAAAGGGCCGACGGCCAGTGCTGCACCAAACACACCAATCTGCCAGGCGGAAAATCCTAACGCCTGAATCAGATACAGTGTAATGATCGGCAGATAGCAGCCCTGCACAAAGTACTGCAGAAACATCATCAGGCAGAGCCTGGTCTTGAGCGCAGGATCAGTACTTTCTGCGGGCAGAATGTCCGTGTCTGTCATCGGGGTGTGGCCTTATTGGGGAAAATCAGGATGGGAATGCGGTTTCGAAACGCGTCGCTTATTTTTCCTGCACCCAGATATTTCGGAAACGGACCGGATTGGAATGATCCTGCAGAAACAGGGGGCCTGCGATGGATTCGTCTTTGTTGGTCCCGCCTGGTGTGGGTTCTTCGATTTCCTTATCGTCCTGTACGATCACCCCGTTGTGCTTGACCGTAATGCGTGCGTTGGCGGTTTTGTTACCCGCTTTGTCATATTGAGCGGACTGGAAATCGATGTCGTAGGTCTGCCAGGCCAGGGGAGGAAAGCACATGTTGACGCTGGGGGCGCCCAGTTTGTAAATGCCTCCACACTCGTTGTCTTTGCCTTCCAGCCCAAACGAGTCGAGTATCTGAACTTCATAGCGTCCCAGCACATAGCAGCCACTGTTGCTTCTGGCCTGTCCACGGGCCTGCGGCATGAAGGGAAGCTGGAACTCCAGATGCAGGCGACCGTCTTTAAATTTCTTTTTACTGGTGGTCCCTTCTTTCAGGAGACCGTCTTCGGTGATCCGACCGTTTTCAAAATTCTTGACGGTCTGTTCTGCCTGGTCTGAGTCAAACAGAACCGTTGCCCCGGCGGGCGCTTTTTTTCCAAGTGTGGGGCTTTTTCGATACACTTTATCCAGTACGCCGACCTCATTTCCATCCAGGTCGAACAGTGTCATTTCTTCATCGCCCAGATCACCGCGTCCCTGTTCCGAGACGAAGCTGATGACGCCACCCCTGGATTCTCCTTTGACTGTCACTTTCTCATCCAGCTTCGCGCCATCACCGGGCAGACCACCGGGATAACCGACTGCTTCGAATTCTCCCTCACCGAGGGCGATGACCTGGACACCGTATTTCAGTGATTCATCACCCTCCCCGATGATCCCGGAATATTCTCCCTGTTTTTCATAGTCAGGGCCTGCCTGTTTCACGTTCGTGGCAGCCCACTTGGGAGACTTGGAGTCTGCATGACAGAGTTGAATTACCAGTAAGAGAGCACAGCAGCCTGAAAGGGCGCAAATCGAAAACTGCTTCATGATATTCTCCAAAAGTCGAGGTTTGACAGGGGAATGAATGCACGGATTTTGAATGGAGTTCCAGAGCCAGGCAGGCTCGTGATATGAAATCTATTGTGGGATTCAGCGATCAGAGATGCAAGTACAGTGGCAGAGGTTTCTGGTGTGAAGGGTACGAGTGTGTATTAAAATTAAGTAAAACTTGTGATGGCAAGGTGTTAAAAAATCTAGTAAGATGTCACACTGATACGTAAGAGAGTATAACCACGGGAAGTGCGGGCCTGCCTGTCGAATCGGTACGAGACGGATTGGAAGGAGGTGTCTCTGCACTCTTCATTTTGAATTGAGTTTTGGGTTAACAGCGGAAGAGCAAATGACATCGGACAGAAACAAAAAGATTGCCGCAGACTGCTGGAGACGGGGCAATGAGGCCCTCTCGAAAGAGAACTGGGATTATTCCATCGAGATGTTCACAACTGCGGTGAAACTGGAACCAGAGGCACTGTTATACCGACAGACCAAGCGGGGCGCCGAACGCAAAAAATACGGCGACAATCATTCCGGCTCAAAAATGGGCATGCTCAAATTAGCGGGCCTGAAAACCAAGATCAAAAATTCCCGTCGCAAAAAAGACTGGGCCGCCGTCGATCAACTGGCTGAAGAAGGTTTAACGCTCAATCCCTGGGATCCGGGATTGAATGCCGATATGGGGGAGGCCTGTTCCAACCTGGGTTATGACGATGCTGCCATCTTTGGATATAAAGTCGCGATTGAGAACGATAAGGCCAACAAGGGGTATTACAAAGAACTGGGTTTGCTGCTTGAGGAAAAAGGCGAATACAAAGCGGCCCGGGAATGCTGGGAAATGGCATTTAAACTCGATCCGATGGATGGGGTCGCCCGGTCCAAAGTCACTTCACTGATGGCGACTGAAACTCAAGTGCGCGGGGGATATGACGGAGCCGAAAAATCCAGTGGCGTCAAGCGGCAGTCTGCTTACGACGAAGGCCGCGCGACGCGTGAACAACGCCAGCAGGCTCAAAAAGGAAATGCGGCAGATGGCCCCGGGCAGTCACAGGAAGCCGATCTGCAACGCGCCATCCGCAAAGAGCCTGAAAATAAGGACCATTATCTCAGGCTGGCCGATTTTTACCGTCGTGAAGGCAAGCTGATCGAATCCAGAGAGCATTACGAAAAGGCATACGAATATTCCGGTAAAGATTCGAACATCGGCGAACAGATCGAAGATATTGATCTGGAACTGTTACGGGTGAAACTCACCGCTGCCAAAGACCAGTTTAATCGTGATCGCGAAGATGCCGAGGCGAAAAAACAGGTCACGCTGATCAGCAAAGCCCTGATCAAAAGAGAAATCGAAGTCTTTACCAAACGCGTGGAACGTTACCCGGCGGATATGCGAATAAAGTATGAACTCGCACAGCGATTTATCCGACTGAAGAAATGGTCGCCCGCAATCTCCCTGCTGCAGCAATCGGTAAAAGATTCCCGGATCAGTTCAGACGCCCTGGTGGCATTGGGCAAATGTTTCTACGCGGATGGTAAAAAAGAACTTGCCAGGCGTCAGTTTGAGAAAGCGCTTCCCAAACTCTCCGGAGATGAAAAACCGGAGATCTTCAAGGAAGCCCATTATCTGCTGGGACGGCTGTACCAGGAAGCGGGACAAAAAGCCCAGGCAGATGATCATTACAGTGAAATTCTTGCCTTGGATTATGAGTATAAAGATGCCCGTGCCAGGTTGGAAGATGAAGGGGCGGACGCCTCTGCCTGAGCGAAATCAGGAAATCGGGCCGTTTATGCAGGTTCATTGCAAAACTTGTGGATCAGTAATCTTCATCATGATCGCCGGTATTCTCGAAATTCCTGATAAAAGCTGGTTTTAGCTGTTCAGAATGGCTGGAATATCGATCAAGAGGTTGTTAAACTCCTCAATCTGCCTGAGATCTTCATGTGGCGACTGTCTTCATCGACGGAAGCCAGTTTGTATCGTAAACAGTTACTCAGAAAATACTTAAGTCGAAACATGCCAAACACAAAAAGTGCCAAAAGAGCGTTGCGAAAAAGTGATACCCGTCGTCTTCGTAACCGTTCGACCCGTTCGGAATTACGATCAGCCATCAAAATCGCGCGGGCTGCCATCACAGGTGATGATGCACAGGCTGCTGAGAAAGCACTTCGGGGTGCTGCCAAGCAGATTGATCAGGCTGCTGCGAAAGGTATCATTCACAAAAATGCTGCTGCCCGTACCAAGTCACGTCTGGCAAAATCAGCAAATCAGACAAAAGCTGCTGAGTAATCAGTGACTTGAAAATCATGGCCCTTCGTAACTGGTCCGTTTCATCGCGGACTGATTTACGCAGGGCTTTCTTTTTTTGATTACCAGTGCATGACAAACCCGCCATCCACGTTAATGGTTTGTCCCGTTACCTGGGCGGCTCGATCGGAACTGAGAAAGACGATCATATCTGCAATATCTTCGGGGGTCTGCCAGCGCTGAAGCGGTACCAGCTGCCTGATCTTCTCGCCTGCCCAGTCAGCATATGATTTCTGATTCTCCGCAGACTGGCGATCATTCCAGGCTTGCCAGACTGCCTGGTTGAGAGGCGTCTGCACCATGCCGGGACAGACCGAATTCACGCGTATCCCGTATTGCGCCAGATCTTTTGCCATGCACTGTGCAAAGTTGATGTTGGCTGCTTTGGAGGCACTATAGGGGGGATCGGTCTGGGAGCCAATCTGTCCGGCGATGGAGCTGATAAAAATCATACTGCCCGTCCTCGCTTCCTGCATGAGGGGAGCCACAGCGTGCGCCACATGGACCATGCCCTGCATATTCACTTCAAACACACGCGGCCAGTCTGCGGGTGTCAGGTTAGTAAACGGAAAACCAAACTTGCCGGAACCTGTGGCGGCCGCATGCACCAGGTGTGTGATTCTGGAACGATACTCCAAAGTCAATTCCATCGTTTTCTGGACAGCTGTAAAATCAGTAAGATCCACCTGAAAACCGCTGATACTCTGGCTTGTTTCTTCGCTTACCTGTTGCGCAATTTCAACGACATTTTCAGACCGATCCCAGAGCGTGATGTGCGCACCTTCCCCGGCAAATGCGCGGGCGGTTGCCAGACCAATGCCACTCGCACCACCTGTGATCACCACGGATGCGCCTGTTAAATTCAGATCCATGAATTCTATCCTGCTTTCAACGGGATTCAACGGAAGTAACGAAGACTCATTCTGATCAAAGGCTTTTCTCCCTGCAAGCGGGCTGTTATCTTAATATGCCATGAAATCGATTAAGTCCAAAGTCGAATGAGGTACAGACAATGAAACTGGGGATGATCAATTCGGCCTGGGCACAGGCAGGCAGAGATACCGCCTGGGGTTTGCAGAAAACCAAAGAGATCGGTTTTGACTGTGTCGATATTTTCATCGATCCCCTGGAGGCCGCGATCCGCGAACGGAAACTGGTGAAAGATACCTGTGACCGCCTGGAACTGCCGATCATCTCGGTCTGCTGTGTGGCGGTGGGGCTGATCGATTTTAATGCGAGTGTCCAGCGGTTCCATCTGCAGCGCGTCAAAGCCTATCTGGATCTCTGCTATGAATACGAAGCGCAAAACCTGCTGCTGGTTCTCGGCGAGTACATCTGGAACCGTGAAGTGATTCCGCCTGAAGAACAGTGGCAGCTCGGCGTCAGTCAATGTCGGGAGCTGGCGCTGTATGCAGAATCATTGGGACTGCAGATTGCATTAGAGCTGGAGCCCTTTCCCCTGTCGCTGCTGAACAGCGTGGATGCGATGGTACGTTTTGTAGATGAAGTGAATCATCCGGCTCTGAAAGCCAATATTGATATTTCCCATCTGTTACTGGCTGATGTGGCGCCCCGGGAACTCAGGAAATTGCAGAACAGGGCGATTCATGTCCATATTTCTGACTGCGACGGGAAAGTACACGGCGATCTTCCACCCGGTCGGGGAGTCGTTCCGTTTGAACCTTACCTGAGTGAGATACGGGATTTACACATTCCCGGCGCCGTCTCGCTGGAGCTGGAATATTCTCCCGAACCAGACAAAATTGAGGAGTGGGTCTGGGAAGCCTACGTCGCGACGGATTTGTTGATGAAACAGGCGGGTTTAAGAAGCTGAATCTGCCTGAAACCTCTCTGAAATGAGAGAGTTTTTTGAATTCGGTGAATCCGCGTGTCTGTTGCTTGAAGTTTTCCCGGCGTTTCCCTAATTTCGCAGCTGGAAACGTCCGATGGTGGGCGTTACTTCTGGAACCCTTTTGTAAAAATTGAGAATTCAAACAATGGCCGATCTTATTGCCCCTCATGGAGGTTTGAGCGAACCTGTCTGTTGTACAGTACCTGCTGGCGAAATTGACAGCTTCAAAGCAGAAGCAGCAGGACTTCCCCAGGTACCTGTTTCCGCGGCGGATCTGTCGACTGTCTATCGTCTGGGCGATGGCACACTGAGTCCACTGACCGGGCCGATGAATGGTGAAGTATATAATCGTGTTCTGGATGAAGCCTGCATTGAAGTGAATGGCAAGCAATACGCCTGGACCATTCCCCTGGCTCTTCCCGTGACTTCAGAACTCGCCGCTACACTGTCCAGCGGACAGAAAGTGGCTTTAACCAATCCGAATGGAGAAATCGTCGCGACTCTGGATATCACAGATGTATTCGAATGGGATAAACCCAAATACCTCAAGAGCGTCTACCAGACAGAGCGTACTGATCATCCCGGTGCCGCCATGGTCCTCGAAGGGGATGCTGATAAAACTCACCTGATTGGTGGAGAAATTCGTGTTCTGCCTCAGCCTAAAAACAGCTCATTCGGAAAATACGTTCTGACTCCCCGTGAAGTCCGGGCCCTGATCGCTGAAAAGGGCTGGGATGCCGTCGTTGCATTCCAGACACGTAACCCGCTGCACCGGGCACATGAATATGCACTCGTGTATGGCCTGGAATCATTGTTGAAAGCCGGCAAAAATGCAGGCGCTGTGCTGAATCCCCTGATCGGTGAAACCAAGAGTGATGACGTCAGTGCCGAGATCCGGATGGAAACCTATGAGAAGCTGATCGAAAATCGCGAACTCGGCGAAGGCGACAGTGATCCTGAACTGTGGGGATCTCGCGACGATACGCCTCCCGATCGTGTTTTGCTGCTCGGTCTGGACATCAAAATGTTCTATGGTGGTCCCAAAGAAGCGGTCATGCACGGTATTTACCGTCAGAACATGGGTTATACGAACATTGTCATCGGTCGTAAGCACGCTGATGCTCCCTATGCAGATGGCACTGCCATCTGGGGTGACTTCGACGCACAGGAAATCTTCAATAACCTGGCTGGCGAACTGCTGATTGAGCCGGTCAATGTAGGATTTGCTGCTTATTATGAATCACTGGGCCGTGTGGACCTGATGGAAAATCATTCTGAAGAGAAACCGGTTTTCATCTCTGGGAAACAGGTTCGTGCCACTCTGCTGGAAGGCGAAATGGTCGATCCTCGCATCATGCGGGAAAGTACTTCCAAGATCCTGGCAGAAGCGATGAAAGAATCCTGATCTAAAGTCAGATCAGCTACACTAATTGTGAAAGGCAGACAGGGATCAAACCTGTCTGCCTTTTTTCGTGAACGGTGGTCAGGCAACAGTCGATGCGCGACAAAACCAGTTTCCAGAGTCTGCTGCGCTGATTATTTTGCGGATAATGTAAATTTATTGAAAATAGCGCGTAAAAAAATGAGGAGTTGGTTCCTCTATGAATCGGGAAGTTCACTATCACCGAAAGTAACTGATGACTACTGATATGGATTTACAATCAGATGCTGCTCAGCTGCTGTTGCAATATAAGGCACCGCTGTATGCCTATATTCATGCCAGTGTGCGAAACCGTTCTGATGCCGATGATATTTTTCAGGAAGTGTCAGTGGCGGTGGTCGAATCTTTTTCGAAGCTGGAGTCCGAAGTGGTGTTTTTCTCCTGGGCTCGTGAAATCGCGTTCCGCCGGGTGCTCTCGTATTATCGAAACTATGATCGGGAAAAACCGGTGAACCCGCAGTTAATCGCTGTTCTCGCCGAAGCAGCCGAGCGGGTCGAGCAGAAGCAACCCGTTTCCACCAGGCGGGAAAAGTTACTGGAATGTCTGGACCGTCTGCCCGAGGTGAGTCGCGCACTCATTGCCCGCTGTTATGACAATTCCGGCGAGAGCCTGGGAACGATCGCGGCACAGTCCGGTCTCAAGGTGACCGCATTCTATGCCAAAATTCATCGCATTCGCACGATTCTGAGAGAATGCATCGCGCAACGCCTCCTGGAGGAATCTGTCGAATGATTCAGCAGAATGATGATCGACTGTTACAGGAGTATCTCGACAGGACACTATCTGCCGAAGAAATCCATATGTTCGAAGAGCGGCTCTGCAATGAACCTGAACTGGCAGAACGCCTGATTAAATATGCCAGCGATGATCTGGTGCTGGCGGAGTGGGGAGCCGCCCGGGAACAGGAGCAGGCAATTCCGGAAGAGGGGCCTGTGCTTTCCAGCGCTGCACGCATCCCTTCCAGAAGTAATCGAACTGTGGTCGTATCCGTGATGACTTCGATGTTCAGCGTGCTCTTTATGCTGGGAGGGTATTTTCTTTATCAGTTTTTCTCCAGCACTCCCCTGATATCCCTTTCCGAAGGGGTCGTATTGAGCTCCGGGGAACCGGTTAAAAACTTTATCAAACAGACACTCAAGCAGGGCTCAGCCGAGTTGCATTTTCCCACCGGCGCGAAGGTGCTCATCTCTGCACCGGCTTCCTATGAAGTGACGGGCAATAATTCGATGCATCTCCAGCAGGGGAGTTTCATTGCCAACGTTCCCAGCTCCGGAATCGGGTTTCAGGTGGATACGCCCCATGGTCGTGTGATTGATCTGGGGACTTTGTTTTCTGTACAGACGGTAGAAAAACTCGATACGCGGATTCAGGTTTATCGAGGAAAAGTGATTGCCTCGCTGATGAATCAATCTGGAGGAATCCAGTCGAGTAAACAGGTTTCCGAGCGTCATTCCGCAACCATTGATTCTGCGAAGAATGAAATCGCGGAAGCCGCCGTTACCAATTCTCTCGCTGAAAAGTGTGGCATACTGCATTATTCTGAATCCGTGATTTTACAGGAAAACATGCCTGATACCCTGGCGACAGGCAAATACCAGGTCTTCGAACACGATGGTCTCGCGTTTGTTTTTCCGGAACGGATGCAGGTCACCTTGAAAAGTGATTTGCAACTCGTGGCGCACCCGTCTGAAACAACGGCAATCAACAGGGCAGGCAGGATTTCCGCCGGCACGACGGTGGACTGCTACCGGATCTATTACGACCCCGCTGAGCAGGAGGGAACCTTTATTCCGGTCCAGGGGGAAATCCATTTTGATCGACCGATTCTGGGGGTCATACTGGACAGGGAAAATCTCACACAAACCGACAGGCTCTTTCATCCCCTGTGTGTGGGCGATGCCAATCGCTCTTTCGTTCACCAGGGAACCGAAACGGATACAGGTGGGAAAGACCCCAAAGCCCGCTATGACGAAGTGGCGATTTCAGCTGATCGGCGAACACTGTCTTTCATGCTGCTTTCCGGCGAGCGTTTCGTCGATGAATTTCGAGTCATCGTTCAATCTCCTCATTAAGATCTCATTATTGAACTCCCCTGGTACCGGCGATAGCGCGCTTCCCTTACTTCCCGATGATTATTTTTATTCTGTGTTCAACATTCTTTATGAAGAGAGAAATCATGGTATTTCAACATCGACGACGAGAGGGTTTTACATTAATTGAACTGCTGGTAGTCATTGCAATCATTGCGATTCTGATCGCATTGTTACTCCCTGCAGTACAGCAGGCGCGGGAGGCTGCCCGTCGGAGCACCTGTAAAAATAATTTGAAACAGCTGGGGATTGCGCTGCATAACTACCACGATACGCATCGCGTGTTTCCCTTTGCGACCGTGTGTGGTGTGAATACTGCTGCCTACACGGGCCAGAATCATGCCCGCCAGTCCTGGTTTCACATGGTTTTGCCTTACGTCGATCAGGCCCCGCTGTACGATAAGCTGAAAGACGGGTTTCAGTCAGGAACCGTCAGTGACTTTGCTTCTCATCCGCAGAGATCGGTCAAAGTGCCCGTCTTCATGTGTCCTTCCGATCCCAACAGCGGGAAAATCGGCAGTCAGAAAAGTACGTTTTACTCAAATTATCTGCTGTGCTCCGGATCGACGACCCAGGGAGCAGATGGGACTTTTCCTAAATTAAACGGGATGTTCTTTTATGTGTCACGGGTGAGGATGAGCGATGTCACCGATGGCACTTCCAATACCATCGCAGCCGGGGAAATCAACCTGGTTCCCGATGTTGTTGGCGGCAGTTCCGTTGCAGACTGTCTGACGATTGGTGATCTGCGTGGCAGGATCTGGGGAACAAAATATGTGGGCGGCGGGACGTTTACCACACTGCAGGGACCCAATACCAGTGTGCCGGATACCGTCACCTATGGTTATCACAGAGATTATGCTCCGATCAGTACAACCTGTTCCAGTGGTGACAATGCCGTCTATGCCCGCAGCAGACATACGGGGGGAGTTCATTTTCTCCTGGCAGACGGGGCGGTACGGTTCATTTCCGACAATGTTGATACCGCCACGTTTCGTCATCTGGGGACACGAGCGGGTGGGGAAGTGCTGGGAGAATTTTAGAACTGGATCTGGTGATTTTAATCAGCTGTGACGGGTGGGAGGAGTTTCATTGTGCTTCAGTGTTGTCTGAGACAATCTCGAATTGTATTCCTGGCTACCCGTGAATTGTGTTTAGTGGTTCGGGATTTATATCTGAGGGGATGAGGGGCAGTGTGGATTGTGATTTGTTGTGAAACGTACAAAGTAACCTGGATCGAAACACTGTCGGGCAAGCCCAATACTGTTCGGCTCACCGTTTGCTGTTGCTCTTAA
>NZ_CAXAVM010000152.1:0-17448 GCF_963972345.1 uncultured Gimesia sp.
TGCGCGTCGACTGATAGACGCATGTGAGCAAACGGAAGACCAGATCGTCTGATGCTGTAGCTTGTGTGAGTTCGGGAATGTGAGATAACTTTGACCGGAAGGTCTGAAGTCCCAGCTCAGCGATTCCCAGTTTCACCAGAAGCCAGACGAGTGCTGCGACGGCAGAAGAATCGGCTCCGCCACTCAGGGAAATCACAAAGCCATGAGAGCGACTTTTGCGCAGGTAATCAAACAGCCCCAGAGCAACGGCGCGGGAGAACTCTTCTGCTTTGACGGCTTGCGAAGTTTCCCAGGTTGCTGCTGCGGGAATGGCGGGGTCAGGTGCAATCTGTGGAAACCGAAACGACGCGACCACCCGGCGTTCACTCTGCCCCTGTTGATCTGGCTGAAAGCTCACCAGGCGGGCTCGATTCATGCGCGTCAGATCAATGTCGATCACAGCCGAGGTGACGACGACGTCCTGAAATGAGAGCCGCGGCCCTTCTGCCAGTAGGGCACCATTGCCGGTGATCAACGTGGCTCCATCATAGATCACACGCCCCGCTTCGTTGCCCAGCAGATTGGAATAGAGATAACTGACGCCATAAGCGCGGGAACTTTCCAGTACCAGGCGGCGACGGATCTCCTGTTTGCCAAAGGCGAAGTGGCTGGCACTGGGATTGAGAATCAGATCGACGGCGGCTTGAGATAAATCGCGCCCCGGACGGCGGGCCGCCCAGGCATCTTCACAGATTTCAAAACCAATGCGAATGCCACCGCATTCAAAAATCAGATTCCCCAGCGGATACGATTGACCTTCGATTTCAACCTGACTCACATGGGGCGAATTCCAGGCCTTGAACCAGCGTGGTTCGTAGTGAATCCCGTCTCCTGCCAGATGATTTTTCGCGACAAAGCCCAGGATCCGTTGATCGGCGATCAGGCAGGCACAGTTATAAAGTGCGCCTCCGTGGAACAGGGGAAGCCCCACCGAAACGATGATGCCTTCCGTCAAGGGAAGTATTTTCTGCAGTGCGTGCAGGGCTCTCCGTTGCACATCGGGTGAAAAGAACGCATCTTCACAACCATAGCCAGTGATGCATAATTCAGGCAGACAGATCAGGCTGGCGCCATCTGCGCGTGCCGTGGAAATTGCTGATTGAATCTGTTTTAGATTGCCTGTCCAGTCCAGCGGCGTCTGGTTGAGAGCAACTGCAGCGACCTGAATGAGTTGCATGGCCGTTTATCTCACTTTCTTTCCTTGTTTTTCCTACTTACGAATTCCACTACAGCGGATGAGGGTGCCGTGCTCTGAGTATTTCTGCTGTTTTAAATTCATGCAGTTCCTGTTCGAGTCCCACCGGATACTGATGCGGCGCGGTATGACGGCGGATACTGGTATGAAACTGTGAGAGTTGCAGCTGGACACGCTGCCGAATCTCCGTCAGTGATTCGCAGTCGTTGACGGCTTTTCCTGACCTGACAACGGGGATCAGCAGATCTTCTGCTTTCAGGTCCCGGCTGAGCAGACGACGTCGGGTCGGATCCAGGGGATCGACCACAATATCGCTGACGGGTTGTGGATTTAATTCATCATAGATCATGTCGGCAATCGCTCCTTCCGTATTGAAGAAGCGGCGCACCTGCAGAATACCGGGAGTGGATGTTTTAATAGCCTGTTCCGAGAGTTTGAGTTTGCGCTCCCAGACGCCGGTTTCATTCTGGATTGCCCCGAGTTTGTAAACGCCTCCCAGCGCCGGCTGATCGTAGGCGGTGACCAGCTTTGTTCCCACGCCCCAGACCGCGATCGTTGCCCCCTGCGATTTGAGGCTGGTGATGATGCCTTCATCCAGATCATTGCTGGCGACGATGGCAACCTTCGTCAAGCCGGCTTCATCCAGCAACTGCCGCGCTTCGATACTGAGATAGGCCAGGTCACCCGAGTCGAGGCGAATCCCCACCATTTCATGCCCCGCTTCACGCAATTGGAGCCCCACCTGGATCGCATTCCGCACGCCATCCAACGTGTCATAGGTATCTACCAGAAACACACAATTGTTCGGCATCGCCTCCGCGTATTCTTCGAACGCAGACAGTTCATCGTCAAAGGACATGACCCAGCTGTGAGCGTGTGTGCCTTTCACGGGAATCGAAAACAGCTTTCCTGCCAGTACATTCGATGTGGCAGAACAGCCTCCCAGATAGGCGGCGCGGCTGGCGGCCAGGCCTCCATCGATTCCCTGGGCGCGTCTGAGGCCGAACTCCAGCACCGGATCAGATCCGGCAGCAGCACAGATGCGGGCGGACTTGGTGGCGATCAGAGACTGATAATTGACCAGATTCAGGAGCGCTGTTTCCAGGAGCTGACACTGCAGGATGGGCCCCTTCACCCGGACCAGTGGTTCATGGGGAAAGACGACAGTCCCTTCAGGGACGGCGTCGAGATCACAGCGAAGTTCCAGCTGGCTCAGGTAACGTAAAAACTCACCGGAAAAGAGAGCCGCGCCATCGTTTCCTTCCAGGCCGGCCAGATAATCAATATCACTGTCCGTGAATTGAAACTGGTTCAGATAATCGAGCACATACTCAAGCCCAGCGGCGATCGTAAATCCACCCTGAAAGGGATTTTTACGAAAGAACAGATGAAACACCGCTTCCTGTTCGGAACGACCTGATTTCCAGTAGCCCTGGGCCATTGTCAGCTGATACAGGTCTGTCAGCAAAGCCAGCGGGGTCTGATAGATCTTGGATAGTTTCGACATGACTCATCTCCTTGTTAGTGTATTATCGACACTATCGCAGATAAAGTCAAGCAACGTTTGTTTATTTCCCCTTGAAATACCAGATACTCAGCGCCCACGGAAAAATGAGTATTCGAATTGTACTTAACACAACACGGTGTGCGTGGCAGCAGCATGATCTAACTCACAATTCGCAGGATGTATGGGAAAACACGAGATACTACCGACAAAAGAGGGATACCACCAAATCAGTTCACTTGAAAACGCCCCAATACGCTGTAGAGACGCTACCAGAATTTACAAAATCAATCTCAGTGTCGATGAATAATCAATGTACGCTTTGCCCAGTTCATTATCCAAGTCAATTTAAGCCAGGTTGTATAACCGCCAGAGAAAGCTGTCGAACACCATTGAGCCTGTTTCACGAAATTCACTTCTGAAGATCGGCAACATATCCTGACTGCGAATGCCTTCAAATGTAGCCAGATAGCAATCATGATTCAGCAGGAACTCATCCATGCGGGATTCAACTCCCGGATTTCGATTCAGTCTGTATTTTTGTGGAAGATTCGTAAAATGAGTATTTGCGATTTCCAAAGCATCTTCATGCAGCCGCGTCCCATTTCGACCAACATTTTCTCCGATACTCCAGAACTCACCGTCCTCTACCAATGCCGCTTTGATTGATTTTGCAATATGCTCCAGTTCAACAGTCCCACAGTATCATGCTGAATCGTGATCGAATCAATAACCAATGAAGCGCCTGCTCAGCCAGTTGTGACCGCTGGCATTTCTGTTCGTAAAGTACGGGGCTGAGTTGCTGCTTATTCTCGATTCGTACCAGGGGTGCCGCAATATATGAGTTACATGCAGGTAAAGGAAAAAGCCCAGACGACGATCTGATGATCGTTTACAGCAACAAAAATATTCATATGGACAGTACTTTCAGCTTTTCTTGACAGGATCTCGAATAATGATAGCATCCGACAAATTTGACTGTCCCTCGCAGTCTGCCATTCATATTGGAACTATTCGAGAGAAGGATCTCTGAAAAATGAACAGACATCAGGAAACATTCATGACGGTCAAAGAGTTGGGATCGAGCTGCCCGGCATATCGCCCCACTTTTGAATTAACCAGTACTTCTGATACGGAGAAAAGTTATATTGACTCAACACATGAACTACTCTCCATGTGTCGAGTGAAAAACGGATCGCTGATTCAACTGGAAAACAAAGGCTGGCGTCTTCAAAAGTATATTCCGGGATGGTTGCACCGGGCAGACGCGCTGAAGTTGTATGAAATGGCATACTTCGCCCAAGGTGACATACTGGAACTGGGTTCCTTCCGAGGGTTGAGTACAACCATCATGGCAAATGCGGTTCGAAACGCGCCCTCTGAAAAACACATCTACAGCGTTGATATGAGCCCGAAATGTGTCCGAAAAACGGCTGATACTCTGCGCCGCAATCAAGTTTCGGATCTGGTCACCACGATTTGCTCGGAAGGTGCCTTGGCAATTCGCACTCTTCGCGATGGTGGAAAGCGGTTTGCCTTCGCTTTTATTGATCATTCTCATGCCTATGAGCCAGTATTGAATGTCTGCCGAGAACTCGCATCTGTGATCACTCCGGGTGGATTTTGTTTGTTCCATGATTTCAATGATCCCCGAAATCGTGAAGAGGACAACAAGGATTACGGTGTCTACCAGGCAGTCAACACTGGATTGGATTCGGACCTATTTGAATTCTATGGTATTTATGGATGTACGGCTCTGTATCGTTTGAAGGAAGAAGCTGCCCAAAACTATGATTCTGGAACACAAACCAAGATCTCTGCCTGATCGCTGAACCGGGTTTTCGGGAATCTATAATCCACATTCAAGACAACAGATTTGCCGTCAATTTACCACTGTGGTCTCTTGCCAGTGTCGAGCGGTATCGCCGCTTCGACCTTGCGAGGTGATACGGGTTTTGCCCTGCCTGAGCTAATACGACTGCTGGAAGACTAAGTCTATTACTACTCTGTTCGCATCAAGCCCCATGCCTTTAGGAAGCTCGGAATCGGACATCCCCCACTGCAAGAGGATGGAGAACAACAGACGGACGCTAGTTTCGAGGGGACATCGTGTTAGATTAGACACAAAGTATGCCGGAGCAATTTCAGGCTCAACACAAACAGGATCTCCCCGGTTCAGAAGATATGGATACTCTAATGAAACACATTTTAATAACGGGAGGTTGTGGATTTATCGGTTCAAATTTCGTCCGATATCAACTCGCAGCATATCCGGATATTTCGGTAACGAACCTCGACAAATTGACTTACGCCGGCAATCTGGAAAACCTGAAAGAATTTGAATCTCATTCAGGTTACACCTTTGTAAAAGGGGATATTACAGACGCTGATTTTGTAAACTCCCTGTTCAATTCAAACGATTTCGATGCTGTCGTTAATTTTGCAGCCGAGTCACACGTGGATCGAAGTATTCTCGATTCCAGTCCATTTATTCATACAAATATCGTCGGCACTCAGGTTCTGCTGGATGCAGCACGCAATCGGAATATCGAACGCTATCTGCAAGTCTCGACAGACGAGGTTTATGGTAGCCTGGGAGCAGAAGGGTTATTCACAGAGACGACTCCGATCGCCCCCAACAGTCCGTATTCTGCTTCGAAAGCATCGGCTGACCTGTTAGTACGCAGTTATGTCAAAACCTTTGATTTTCCCGCGATTATCACCCGCTGCTCGAATAACTACGGTCCCTACCAGTTTCCAGAAAAACTGATCCCGTTATTCATCTCCAATGCCCAGGAAGACAAATCACTGCCGATCTACGGCAAAGGAACCAATGTGCGAGACTGGATTCATGTCGTCGACCATTGCCGGGGAATTGATGCCGCTTTAAGAAAAGGAAAGCCTGGCCAGGTCTACAACTTCGGCGGCAATGCAGAAATGCAGAATATTGAGATCACAAAACTGCTCCTGACTATTCTTAATAAACCAGAATCACTTATCAAATACGTCACAGACCGACCAGGACATGATTTACGCTATGCGATTGACTGCAGCAAAGCAGAAGCAGAATTAGGCTGGAAGCCTGAGACTGAATTTGATACAGGCCTAAAAGAGACGGTCCAGTGGTATCTTGATCACCCGGAATGGGTCAATCGAATCCGTTCAGGACAGTACATGAAATATTACGATCAGCAGTATGGCAACCGTTTAAATACGTAATCAGTAGTATGACTGAAAGTGATTTCATTACTTATTAAATGAGATGTACGCGCACGTAAGTGGTACGATTCCCTAACAACAAATGACAGTCTCAACGAGCCATCGCTGCCAGGCTTCGAGGGTGTCATCCCAACAGAATATGTCTGGCTCGATCTGGTCAATATCCAGGAATTACGGAATGGCATTGGTCGTGGAACCGATCCGTCCAATTTCACTCTATGCCATTTTTACTCAATGATTGAATAAGAATTACCGGTTTTCTGAATAGATGATTTATGGAAGCATCAAATAATATCTTGCTGCACAAAGATTGAAAGCAGGTCACTCTTCAATGGGTGACTCCTGTAAGTCCATTCAACAGCACCCTCTCTGATGGATTCCGTAAAAACTCAAGCCATTGAATATATTGAGACGAATCTCCTCCCTCGACGCGATCGTTCATCTAGCGGTACAGGGAATCATTGTTTTGTTACCGGCCGTATTCACAGCAATTATTCACCTCTATCAGCATCAGAAAATCGTGCTGTATTCACTGATGATCCATTTATTGCCCCCCAAGATCAGTGAGATGAATGGGCCTTCAGATGATGTCTTTCCGAACTCAATGGCAGGGTCGATAGACATCAGACGCTGACGGTCTGCACCGTGCAGCTAGTTCGGGCAGCCGAAGGCCTGAGTTCAGTCGATTATTGATGCATCATAAAAATGCAAATATGAAATCGCGATGGTCGAGATTAATCGTGTATTTTTGCCATATCTGTTAACTTTCCAGCATAAACCACCTGTAATTAAATGATTGAATTCGAATTGCAGAATAAACTATTTTTTGATATTACACCCCACTTCATGACTTATTTAGAACGGCATATGACAAAATCGACACACACATACACTTATGTCTATCTATTATCTACATAAAAAACTCAATCAATATAAGAGATCTTGACTACATCTTTTTGTAACGATTTTCAGTGGAAATGGTAAAGGAGTACCAATGGCAACTACTGCCAAAAAGCTAAAAGTCTTTTCAGACGATGAATTTTCAATGAAGTCTGACGACTCCCGAAAGAGTCCGGAAGGATGTTATATTGGTCCGAATGTCGTTATCCACGAAACTGCTAAAATTGGTCCTCACACTGTTATTCTGGGAAGTGATGAGAACGAAAACGCCTCGACAGTGATCGAAGAAAATGCAGAAGTCGGTGCCAATTCAACGATTTATCCAGGAATCAATCTAGGAGTCCTCTCCCGTGTTAATCCAGGATCAGTGGTAACACGTTCGGTCCCTCCGCTTGCTATCGTGGAAGGGAACCCAGCCAAAATCATCGGATATGTTAAGACATCTGAGATTCTTAAGGAACAAAATGCTGGCCATGAAAACAAATCCATCGCGGCAGCTACGCATCCCCTGCGTGTGAATGGAGTGACGTTCCACAATTTCAATATGGTGCCAGATTTAAGAGGAAGCCTCTCAGTTGGTGAATTCGAAAAAGAGATCCCTTTTGCTCCCAAACGCTATTTTCTGGTTTATGACGTCCCTACTGCCGAAACCCGGGGAGAACATGCCCATTTCACTTGTGCCCAATTTCTGATTGCCGTCAAGGGCAGTGTAAGTGTCGTTGTAGATGATGGAACTCTCCGGGATGAAATTTTACTGGATCGACCACAGGCAGGAATTTATCTCCCTCCGATGACCTGGGGCATCCAGTACAATTACTCATCCGACGCCGTTCTCCTGGTATTCGCCTCTGAGTATTATGATCCTGATGATTATATTCGCGATTACTCTCACTTTCTGGAACTCGTAAAAAAGGTAGCTTGATGCTTAATAAGAGATTCAGGCGATTCACATTCCATCCAGCAAATGATCGCAAGACTTTCTAACATCTATCCTGTTTCAAAGCTTTGAAAAGCTATTGACTTCACCACAGTTCATTTTCGTCTTTTGAATATAAATACTGGATAATCATGCAATCAGATCTTTCAACATTTTACTCAATTCTAGAACCGGAATTTTTAAGCGATATCAATTCATGGCATGGACATATTCCATTTGCTTTTGAACTCATCAGCCAACTCAAGCCGAAACGGTTTGTGGAACTTGGTACACATAAAGGAGATTCGTATCTGGCATTTTGCCAGGCGGTCGCTCATTTCCAATCAGAAACGAAGTGCTTTTCCGTTGATACCTGGGAAGGCGATGAACATGCCGGAACTGCCGAAGACCTGTACGGAGAAAATATTTACGAAGTCCTTTCAGCTTATCATGACGAACGATATCAATCATTTTCGACATTAATGAGAATGAAATTTGACGAAGCGCTTCCGCACTTTGAGGATGGAAGTATCGATTTATTACACATTGATGGCTTGCATACTTACGAAGCAGTCAAACATGACTTCGATACCTGGCTACCAAAGATGTCAGATCGTGGAGTGGTTTTATTCCACGATACAGTTGTCCGATACGGTAATTTTGGAGTATGGAAACTCTGGGAGGAACTTACAAATCAGTATCCCGGTTTTGAGCTTACACATTCTTATGGTTTGGGAGTACTCGCTGTCGGCACAAATCCACCAGAATGGATTTCACAGGCATGTGCACTGCCACCAGTTCAACAGGAAGCCTGGAAGAGGAAAGTGGAGTTTTATGGGAATGCGATTCTAAGTCACTCATTCAAAAAACAAAGCCAGTATTTCCAAGACCTTCTTGATCAGTGTTACGGGCAGATTCATAAACTGGAACATGAACTTGTTGAATTGCAAGATAAACTGGAAGAGAAATCAAAGAAAATCATGGTCGCCCAGATGATGATTGCCCGAAAAGACAAACGGCTATTATCCCTGAACGTTCAACTGGAGCACGCTGGAAAATTATTTACTGACACACAGGTCCATGTCAGAGACCAGGAATGCCATATTTCAGACCTTACAGATCAGCTTTCCATACAGAATTAAAGGATCATACAATGCAATTAGTAGACATTATCATACCGGTCTATGACGGACTCAGCGAGACCCGAAACTGCCTGATTTCACTAGCAGAATCACTCTCAGAGAACCAGATCGAGTGCAATGTAATTGTGATCAACGATCAGAGTCCAAATCAGGAACTGGTGGAATGGCTGCGTGGGTATTGTAAAGAAAACCAGATTCAGTTTATTGAAAATGAAACAAATCTCGGATTTGTGCGAACAGTCAATAAAGGCATGACCCTCTCCACAAATCGAGATGTTATTCTGTTGAATAGCGATACGATCGTCGCCAATAACTGGATCGACCGTCTGATCGATTGTGCCTATTCAAAACCAAATATCGGGACCGTAACTCCCGTATCAAATAACGCGACTATTTGCAGTTTTCCCAATTTCTGTCAGGAAAACCCACTCCCGCAAATGGAAGTCGCGCAACTCGACAAAGTCTTTTCTACGGTTAATTATGGGTGTAGTGTAGAGATTCCAACTGGTGTCGGCTTTTGCATGTTCATTCGACGCAAATGCCTGAAAGAAGTGGGAATATTGAATGAAGAAGCTTTTGGCAAAGGCTATGGTGAAGAAAACGATTTCTGCTGCCGTGCAAGTAAATTGGGCTGGGAAAACATTTATTGTCTGGATACGTTCGTCGCGCATGTGGGAAGTGTCAGTTTCTCTACCAAGAAAGAGGCTCTGGTTGAACACGCAATGGCAAAGCTGGAAGAACTTCATCCGGGCTACCATGAGAGTATCGCAGATCACATTCAAAATGATCCCGCCAAGATTTTTCGCGTCCGGGCCTACCTGGATATGATCTGTCAGTCACAATTGCCGAAAATATTGCTTGTCAGCCATAACCTGAATGGTGGAATTGAAACTCATATTCAGGAACTGATCCAACTCTACCGACATCAGGCTCATTTTCTGGTCCTCAAACAGAAAGAAAATCAGACCTATTCTCTTTCATTTGACCAATTTGAAGAAGAGTTTCAGTTTCAAATACCCGAGCAATATCAGGACCTGCTGTACCTGCTGAACATTCTTGGTTTATCATTAATTCATTTTCACCACCTGATCAATATCCATCCTCTCCTGCGAAATCTGGGAGATGATCTGGGCGTTGAACTGAACTTTACAGTTCATGACTTCTATTGCGTGAACGGAAATCCGACACTCACGAATAAGAAGGGAACTTACTGTACTGATCCTGACACCAGAGATCAATTGTGTGCCCAGGCAGTTCCCCTGCCCTGCAAAGGCAGTCCGGAAGACTGGCGAAATGAAATGCGGAATTTTTTAAGTAAATGTCAGCGAATTATTACTCCTTCCATAAGTACGGCCGAAATATTCAGTAGCTATTTTCCCGAAGTGGATTGTCAGGCGGCTTATCATCCCGATTCGGAGCTTGCCGATTATCCCTCTCCGACTAAATGGAAGCCTAATAAAAAGACTTTGAAAATTTTGACGCTTGGCGCAATAAGCCGTGTTAAAGGAGCCGAACTGCTGGAGAAAACAGCGGTGATGGCACAGAGTCAGGGCATCAAGCTGGAATTTCATTTAATGGGCTATGCGTATCGCCCGCTGAATGTTTGCATCAAAACTCATGGCCCCTACAAGTCAGAAGATCTGGCTGCAAAGCTGGCAAAAATTAAGCCGGATCTGATCTGGTTACCAGCCCAATGGCCCGAAACTTACAGTTACACACTGAGCGAAGCTCTGTTCGCAGGGATTCCAGTCGTTGTACCTGACATTGGTGCCTTCCCAGAACGGGTCAGCAAGCACCCAGCGGCACAGGTCTACCCCTGGAAATCATCTCCCGATGAAATGATCAAATTATTTTCAAAATTAAAGACAGAGGGTGCTCCCGAGGAAGCAGCAGAATTCCTGCCTGATCATCCAGAATATTCAGTCGACGGATTTTATGAAAAGCAATATTTGGCAAATTTAAAATGTCCGGCGAAAGTAAAAGCCTATTACCTGAGCAACGAATGGATAACATCATTTCTGGTACTAGAACCATTCGAAAAACAGCTATCCCGCTCTGAACGCATTTTAGTGAAAATCTTTCATTTCAGGGGAACTGCTGCAGGTCGTCTTCTAAGCCAGATGGTTCCGTTCGAATTCCAGCGAAAATTCAAACAGTGGTTATCAAAGAAGCCTATACATGAACTCACGAGCTAATTATGACAGGCCTGAAGTTGGAGTTATCATCGTAAACTACAATTCGGGCGAAAAACTGCTCCTGTGCATCGAATCACTTCTACAAGTGGATGCAGATATTAATATCGCGATCGTTGATAATGCCTCGTCCGATAACAGCCTGTCATTGTTGAAATCTGTGACTGTGCCTGAAGGAAAGCTGCAGATTATCCATAATGAAGATAATCTTGGCTTTGCCGTGGCCTGTAATATGGGAGCAAGGCGGGTCACAGGGGACTATCTGCTGTATTTAAACCCCGACTGTAAAATCCACCCGAACGCAATTTCAATAATGATCGCATGCCTGAAATCTGACTCCAGATTGGGCATGGCGGGAGGGCTGATTCAGAACAGTGATGGCTCCGAGCAGATTGGCTGTCGTCGTGCAGTCCCCACCCCCTGGCGGTCCCTGGTCCGTGTTTTTCATCTCTCGCGTCTGAAGAATCGATTTCCTCACCTGTTTTCAGACTTCAATCTACACCAACAGCCTCTACCCGAAGAGCCTGTCGAAGTCGAAGCAATCTCGGGTGCTTGTATGCTGGTTTCAAGAACGGCTTACGAAGATGTAGGAGGCCTCGATGAAAACTATTTCCTGCATTGCGAAGATCTGGACTGGTGTATGAGCTTCCGCAAACATAACTGGAAAATCATGTTCGTTCCTGACGCAAAAATCACACATTTTCAGGGAGCCTGCAGTCGTTCACGCCCCCTGTTTGTGGAATGGAATAAACACAAAGGAATGATGCGGTTTTATTATAAGTTTTTCCGGCATCAATACCCCCTTTTCCTGATATGGCTGGTTGCCCTGGGAGTCTGGTCACGCTTTGGATTGCTTGTGTGTTATTTTTCAGGAAAGCGTCTGCTGGAACATCTAAAATCGCTCACCTGGGATGCGAAACCAGCTGCTCTGGCGGTAAATGAGCGTCAGAATTAATCTGCTTATTATCTACTGTTTCAAAACTGCCAGGTAGCTATTCAATCAGCTTGACAGGGTAAATGTGACCGCAAAAATAGATTTCCCCTAACGGGGTAATATCTGCAATCTTCAATTTACCGCCAGCGATACTGCTGAATTTCAAGGGAAGTACAGGTCATCAAGAATAGAGCGGGTTAACCGTCAACAGCGAACAGGTGTGTTGATCTACCATATTTGTAACCCAGAGATTCGCTCACATGAATTACGGCTCTGTTAGTCGATTGCGTTGTATTTACGATGCAGGACACTCCTTGCTGCCCCATCCATTGCAGCAGAGAATGATTCAACTTTTTATATCCCCCCCTGCGTGATTCATCGACTGCTGTCAAAACCAGTCTTCCTAAAGTGTTGCCATTAACTGAACCAATATTTGCAGATCCACATATGAATGCACCTGGAGGGTTCATATCGATATCTGGTACGAGTACCACATCCGTTAACCCCCTTACACATTGTTCGACATATTCAGCGAGAAATTCATCAGCAGTCTCGCTGGAAAAGAAAGGATCTGCATGGAAACGGTCAAAGTCATTTCGAGCGATTTTCGCTACCTGTCGTAAATGGGGGATATCTGCTTCGACAGCCTTTCTGACTCGAAAACCGTTTTCAGGCGGCAGTTGATCCAGCTGACCTCGATAATAAGTCAGTCGCGTTTCCACTAATCTCATCCCCGCCTGCCCTAAAGCCTGCAATACGAGCTTATCTTCGGAGGGGACCTCGGAAAACAAATAAAATCGCTGATACTTTTCTATCAGTTCCTGCTTCAGATCCAGAATTAACTTTGCAATTTCAGACCGTGGATCCTGAATCTGACTGTCCCATTCAACGAAGTCGAGTCTTACGGTGGGACATTGAAAATAATTCGAATCCCAGTCCAGTTTTTTAAACCAGATACGAACGGTATTGCCGCGACTCTCCAGGCTGCCGGATTCCTGTGAAGCGGTCAACTCGTTCAATACTGCTGTAGAAATCTCGGCGGTCTGATCCCGCCAGAAACTGAATGGTGAGTAAAAAAAGGCACGCTGCTGAAAAGGGCTTAACCCTGAATCCATGGATCAGTCCTTAGATGATGGGAATTGGTGTTCGCGCAGCACGATGTGTAATGGCCTGGATTTTGTATTTTCATAAGTACGCCACGCATAAGAACCCACTATCCCTAAAGCAAAAATATTAAATGCGCCAAAGAAAACAATGGTAATAACCGTGGCTGTATAACCTGGGACTTCAATCCAGTTTAACAGGCGAAATATGATCACCAGCAGTCCGAAAAGAGCAGATAAACATGTTGTCAGCCCACCCAGATGAATCAACAGTCGGATAGGTAGATCCGTAAAGGCAAATGTACTGTCCATCAGGTAGTTGATTTTCTTTCTCAGAGTCCAAGCCGATTTCCCATGCTTACGCTCCTGACGTTCATAACTGATATATTTACGGCGAAACCCGACCCAGAACATCTGTGCAATCAGGGAACTGTGCCGTTCTTCCAGTTGCAGGAGCTGATCCCGAAAAGCGCGATTACAACCGAAAATGTCAACACCTCCCGGCGGGACGTCGGGAACCACAAAGCGGCGATAAAGTCCCCAGAATATCGATGAAGGCAGCTTTGTCATAAATGGATCATCCCTGGATTCACGGACAGCAATCACTACATCCACATCTCCGGCTGTTAACTCTGACCACATCTCCAGCACCAGTTCGGGTGGTTCCTGCAGATCAGCTGCCATCACCGCAAAATACTCTCCTGTTCCCGCCTGCAATCCGGCACGGATTGCTGCAAATGACCCAAAATTTCGGGAGAGCAATATTAATTGGGAAGCAAAGGGAAAATCATCCAGCTGCTTCAGGAGAATTTCATAGCAGCGGTCGGGACTCCCGTCGATGACAAATATGACTTCCATCTGACAGGGAGCTTTCTGATTTAATTCAGTCAGCGCACTCAATAGATCTTGAAGATTTGCTTCATTTTTATAGACCGGAATGATCAGTGAGCAAACAGGTTTAGACAATTCAATGCCCCTTTACAATTACCGCTATTTTCGATTCAAAGATCTGCCTGATGTAATCCAGTTCCTCGTCAGTAATTCCGGTATAGCAGGGCAGGGAAAAGATTTCCTGTGTGGCCTGCTGTGAATGTGGAAGATCGACTGCGCGAAACGACCTGGCACTGAGAGAATTCTGGTTCAGGTCCAGCACCGGGTAATGGATATCGGTAGCAACACCGTTTTCAATCAGTTCCTGACAGATCTGATCCCGCAGGGGATGACGTGCAACAAACAAATGACTCACATTCCCTTCAGCCGGAGTGGTCACAACATCGACGATCCCCTGGCAGGTCTGATTCAGATGATTGCAGATCGCACGACGTTTTTCATTAAAGGCATTCAAGTGCCTCAGTTTGACTCGCAGAATCGCTGCCTGTAATTCATCCAGACGACTGTTACGGCCATCGGGGACATCACTGCGATACTTTGAAGTCCAGCCATACTGTCGTAAGCAGCGACAACGTTCGGCCAGTTCATCATGTGAAGTGGTAATCGCCCCACCGTCGCCGAGCGCACTCAGGTTTTTCGTCGGATAAAAACTGAAAGTTGCAATGTCTGCGAGAGAACCAACAATTTCTCCCCCCACCATAGCCCCATGCGCCTGAGCACAGTCCTCCAGAATTTTTATGTTTTGATATCCGGCTGCATCTAATGTTGCTCTTAGTTCTCTTACATTGACTGCCTGACCGTATAAATGTGTGGCAATCACGCATCGAGTTCGAGGCGAGACTGCTGCAGGAACTGACCGATAATCAAGCAGTAGATGGTCAGGTTCCACATCCACATATACGGGAACCGCTCCCACCAGATTACAGGCTGTGGTGGAATAACCGCCGGCATTGGCAACGGTGATCACTTCGTCACCCGGCCCCACACCTAAAGCCCTTAAGGCAATTTCCAGTGCGTCAGTCCCATTGCCTACTGCACAACAATGACGCGTCTGACAATATTGAGCAAACTCCTGCTCGAACGCAGTAACATTGCTGCCCAGAATATAAATGCCGCTTTCAATGACCTGTTCGATGGCCAAATTAATTTCCTGCGCGAATGCATCATTTTCGCGTTTAGGCTGATTAAAGAGGATTTTCATTTTGTTTATACATCTCTAAATGTTTGATCTTATAAATACCGGGCTCGAATCCCGGATCAATTCGTAATGACTCTTTGAGTAAATCACCTGGTATGGAAAACAGTAAATGATTCATCCCCTGATTTAACTTGATCTGCAGCTGATTTCTTGCAACGTACTCTGCTTGATTTTTATAGCGATAAAAGAAAAACAATGTCGTATCTGCAGGGGAACTCATATCACAGCGTAAGAAAACTGTATCACCTCCATCAGCTTTTAATGACGGTATGTAAATCTGTCCCGGCACATTCCTAACATTCACGGTGACCTGGTCTTGCTCTAATTTTCCTGTGGAATTGACAAACCTGACCTGATCCAGATCTGTCTTCAAATCAAAAATCAGTTCTGATTTATCGATCTCAGTATCCGGTTCTATTATTCGGATTCCCCCAAACCCGGGATTGTATTGAACTCGACACATGGCACAGGGAATTTCATCAGTACAGAGCATCGAAAGCTGTGGAGATGAATAAGGGCCTAATTTGACAATTGTAATTCCGTTTTTCAAGGCCACTGAGCCGTTTGCAGGCCAGACAGGCATACGATCTGCATATTGCATTATGGACCGTTGTTCTTCTAATGTTGCCGGGCGAAATTCATCAACTCCCATCGATCGCATCATCGATAATACACGGTGGACACTTCCCTGATCCCAACTATAAAACGAGGCACCGAGAGACTCTTTTTCTACAATCAAAGAATATTTTTCTCGAGTGATATGTCCTACCAACGCGTAGGCTTTTTTATCTGTTGGTCTGACATTCGGCCCATAATCCAGTTCATCGATACGATTCAATATCCGTATACTCAAGGACCGATCCGCTTGCCACGTGATATAATCAGAAAAGGCAAATCGATTATTAATCGAAATGAACTGAAATAGAGTTGTCACCACTCCCAGAATGATCAGTGCCCGGATTGCTTGTGAAGAAATTGAAAGTGACAGAAAAACAAGGCCGCTAAGTACCAGTGGTACTGCCAACAGCGCTCTGGTAGGCATTACACCTTCATTAAGCAGATTCAATGAAAAAGGTGCTGACACGATTAAAAACAAAAGCATCAGACCAGTAAGCTTGCTGGCGAATGAAGATGATTTATGCAGTATTTGAAAGAGAACAACAGATACCGCCAGAGTGAACACAAAAAAAAGCGAATAAATATTCTGGTCATAAATATCATCTCTGCCAAGATAAGTATTTTTCATTGACGAGATAATATTTGAAGCTGTTTGGGAAATGTATTCATAGCTGAACTGAAATCTAACAAATGAATCTATGTATTCATCTGGTTCAATATTTAAATAGAATCGAAAAACATACAAAAACAGGTAGTATACTATGAAACCCGACCCTACAAAAAACAGAAACGAAAGGAGTGAGTGGAACTTCTGTTTAACATCAATACGGTCTTCTATGCATTCCCTTAATATCGAAAAACAGCATAAGGTTATTAGCCAGGGTAGAAACGCTTGATAGACGCCAATCGTGAAAGCAATTAATAATACAGAAATGAGCCAGTTGATTTTTCCACGCCAGAAAATAAAAATATATACTGACAAGGCTCCTGTTAAAAAACCTATGCCAACCCCATAATTTAATGTGTTAAAGCTATATATGTAATAAAGAGTGGGGCAAGCCATAAACAGAGGCGCGGCGATATAATCCCTAACTGTTCGCTCTGAGGAGAGAATCCTAACGATCAAAGAGAAAGACAATGCGGAACATACCAGCGAGAAGAAAAAAGGAGCAAATGGGATAATGGGATTTGCTGGATATAAGTAATTAAGCAGGTACATTGACCAGCGTCCCTGCTCTACCCAGTCAAGATAGTGTGATACATCTGGCCTTAATCTTTCCGCATAATTTTCTTCATCAATCGAAAGGGTAAAATTGAACAGTTCGTAAGTAAACGAAAAACAGCACAGCACCAACAGATAACTTAGCCAGTAACGCTCTTTTTTAATCCATTTGATTAAAAGGGGCTGATTTTCAGACATATTATCACTCATTGAGGTGTCCCGTGATTGACTTTATTGCCCCAGGCCTTTTTCCTCAGAAATTTAAGATTTTGAATTTCATATTCTTCTGTAATATTCATCAGATCAATTCGTAATGACTGTTTGAGTAAATCACCTGGTATGGAAAACAGTAAATGATTCATCCCCTGATTTAAC
>NZ_CAXAVM010000153.1:0-17268 GCF_963972345.1 uncultured Gimesia sp.
CTCTGTCAACCCGTATCGCCACATGATATTGTTCATCCCCCTTGACGCCCCCATGTCTTTCCACAAAATAATCGAACATGCAACGAAGCCACAGACCACTGAACCACAGATCGAACACAAGAATGAAACCCACAAAAATAACAATATTTCAATGTCCTCTCACACAGGCGTGTGCCACTGTTCGGCTTGCCCGACAGTGCTTTGAGCAACCATCCCCACTCAGAAAAACAGGGTGAGCCCGAATGCAATTCGGGCCGAGCGCAGCGAGCAAGAGGTCGCAGCTGCCAGGCACAATACGGAACCAGGCTCCCCACACTCATTCGGCGGGTGGCACCGTTGGCTTGCCCAACGGTGAAGGTGATCACGGTTCCCTTACCTGGTTCACAAAGCATTATAAAAGAAGTCCCCTCCTCCCCGCAGATGAAAATCCCGAACCACTGAAAGTTCAAAAGAAGGATTAAAAAGGTGTCATCGATATTCATCATAGATCACCCCAGATGAGCCTCGTTTTTTTTCCAGTTCGCAAAAAACCGCGGCTAACGCCGTACGGCTAATTTTCGAGAAAGAATGGGTAGCCCCGAATGTAATTCGGGGTCGCCAGAGGCGACAGGAAACTGTCAGGGCAGACACACAAATCAGAACAACAAAACCAACCCTGTTCTTCGTAGGGGCCGTCCCATGTGTCGGCCCGCCTGGCGAGTATCAACCCGATATCGCGCACAATGGGAACAGATAAAACCTCCCCATCAGAATTATCCACCACGAAAAAGTCGAAACCAACCGAAAGAAAATAAGGGCTCGATCCGAATTTTATTCGAGCCCACCCCCAGTCTGTATCATCAGCGCACCATTCTGAACGGAATGGCGCCAGCCACCGGTATTCTTTACAGGCCCGCAGTAAATACCGACAGCTGGCACCGTACCGCTCCAATCTCTTGATTCAGATTACGACCACAGCGAACGGAAATACTTCGCGTCGACGGCCGTCTGGGCCAGGCATTCCTGGGTCGACAGTTCCTTCCAGCTGTGACGTCCCTTGAATTCGCTATGCAGCGAAAACGTACCCTTGTATCCCAGCTTGCGTAACGCATCGACGAATTGCGGGATCGGCGAAATACCATCGGCGACCGGCACCGTTTTGGCTTCCCAGATCTGTTGTCCATGTTTGTCGCGTCCGTCTCCCCGCTCCCAGGCAAAGTTCTTGACCGCACATAAAGCGATCCACGGCCCTAACAGATCCAGACCCTGCCGCCAGCCGTCGCCGCTGCCCTCTTTGACCATATGCAGCGTGTCGACATACGCGCCCACTTCCTCGGGGGAAAAGCCTTGAATCAACTGATAGAGCTGCGTGCCGTGTGAAGGCAGAAACGCATTCGAGTGCACGTGCACGCAGGGCAGCACATCGTATTTCTGACACAGCTTCGCGACCTTGCCGATTTTCTTCGTCGTCTCTTTCAGCTGCTGCGCGAGGGTACCGAATGTTTTATAGCGGTAGTAACCGATTTTAACGCGGTCGATTCCCTGTTCCTGGGCAGTTGCCAGAATCCGTTCAGCGTTCTTGTCGGGCTCTTCGATCATCGTGGTCAGAAACAGGATTTTCACGCCCGCCTCTTTAGCGGCAGCGCAGGCCTGGGGAAGTTCCTGCTCCACGTTTTCCGGAAGGATGTGACCTTTAGGACGCACAGTCAGATCGAGTCCATCCAGGCCCATTGATTGAAACGCCTGGCAGACAGCCGGGATCGGCATGTCCTGGAAGCTCTTGGTGAAGGCACCCAGCTGATATCCGGCTGCTGGCTTTGATTTCGCTTTGGAATCCTCGCCTGCCTGTAACCCGTGTTGTGACTGCAACAGGCTGGCGACTGCTGTACCCGTTAATACCTGCGCAGCGGTCTGTTTCAGAAAATCACGGCGGGGAAGCCGATTATAAGGGGAGGGAGTATTCCGCATGTTGAAAACCTTCTTTATGATCCGTTGTCCTGTAGATTTCGAGGAAAGCCGTTTTATAGTAGTATGAACTGAGACTGACCCTATTTCTACCAGAATTGCCTGTTTTACTGAAATCGAAAGAGATCCCCGTTGAATATGTCCGAGCCGCTCACCCTCGTTGCCACTTCCGCTTTCGGCCTGGAAGCCGTGGTTTCGCGCGAATTGAAACAACTGGGATACGAAGAACAGACAATCGAAAACGGCCGCATCACCTTTCAAGGCGATCTCGCCGCGATCTGCCACTGCAACCTCTGGCTCCGCAGTGCCGACCGGGTGCTGCTCAGCCTGGCAGAATTTACGGCGCTCGACTTTGATGACCTGTTCGACGAAATTCGCGACATCGAATGGGAACGCTGGTTACCCCCCTCCGCCCAGTTTCCTGTCAGGGCTACTGCTGTCCGGTCCAAAATCAACAGTCCCAAGAACTGTCAGAAACTGGTGAAGAAAGCAATCGCCGAACGACTCAAGGAACACTACATCAAAGACTGGTTTCCTGAAGACGGCCCGATGTACTCGGTCAGCCTGTCCATTCTGAAAGACAAGGCGTCCGTCTGCATCGACACCACGGGACCGGGTCTGCATAAACGCGGCTATCGCAAGCTGGCCGCCGGTGCGCAGATTAAAGAAACGCTGGCGGCAGGTCTGGTTCAGCTCAGCTACTGGAATCGCGAGCGGCCATTTGTCGATCCCTGTTGTGGAACGGGTACGATTCCCATCGAAGCTGCCCTGATTGGTACGAACACCGCGCCGGGCATCAACCGCGAATTTGCTGCCGAAGGCTGGCAGCAGCTCCCCCCTGAAATGTGGGAGGCGGCCCGCGATGAAGCGCGCTCGCTCGCTCGAACTGATATCGACTATCGACTGCAGGGTTACGACATTGATCCCGCCATGATCCGCATGGCCCGCTATCATGCACAGCAGGCCGGCATGGAAGAGTTCATTCATTTTCAGGATCAGCCACTGGCGGAATTCAGCACGCCCCGCAAATATGGCTGTATCATTACCAACCCGCCGTATGGCGAACGGCTGGGAGATAAAGCTGAGGCCGAAGTCATTTACCGCGAAATGAAACGTGTGTTCGCACCGCTGGAGATGTGGTCGATTTACGTACTCACATCGCATCCGGGCTTCGAGCGCATTTACGAACAGAAAGCCCGCCGCCGCAAACTGTATAACGGTCGGATTGAATGCATCTACTACCAGTTTCCAGGACCTCCGCCGCCACGCAAGAAGTCACCCTGGGAACAGGCGGCCGGTGCGCAATCCGATTCGACTGAAGCAGCAGCTGACACGGAAGAAACGCAGGACGATCCAACCGCTATCGAGCCGAACGTCACTCCACCCGAAGCGGTAAGCGAAAACCCGGCTGCTGCAGAATCGACTGAGACGACTCCGACTGAAGAATCTACGACAAACGAAGAATCGAACGAAGAACCAAACGACAGGCCAGAGTAGCGTCAGGCAGACCACATGTTGCGGATGTTCTTGCGAATGTCTTCCGCCGTCGTTTCGATTTCCGCTTCCTGGGGCGTATCCAGGGCATCGGCGCTGAACGCCGGTCGTCGCTGGAACAGGGGAATCGTCTTTGGAGAAACAAACCGCGTCAACTGGGCATAACTGTGTGCCTGGTTCCAGCGGCGGTTCTGGAAATACTGTCGATGGGGAAAGCAGACATAGAGCCAGTTTTTCGCCCGCGTCAGCGCGACATAAAACAGGCGGCGTTCTTCGTCGATTTCGTCTTCGCTCTCCAGGGACATCTCTGACGGAATGCTGCCATCCGCGGCTTGCAGCACGTAGACGGCGTCCCACTCCAGCCCTTTTGATGAGTGTATCGTGCTCAGTACCAGGAAGTCATCATCATCCGCACCACTGGCGGCTGAGACATCCTGCGTGGAACTGGGCGGGTCGAGGGTAATCTCTTCCAGGAAACTCATGCGGCTGCTGAAGCGGCTGGCCACCTGCTCCAGCTGTTCCAGATCACGCTGACGCGACGTGGCGTTGTCGTACTGCTGGTCGAGCAGGGGACTGTAAAATGTGCGCACCTGGTGCACTTCTGCCGAGATACCCCGCTTTTCCGATTGCGGCGAACTCAGGTTTTTCATCAGTCGCACGAACAGTGGCCAGTGCTCCACCGTCGCTGCCGGCGGTTTGAATTCCGACCAGGCATCAAAACGAAACTGCGATTCTGCCAGCAGGTTGATCAGCTGTTGTGCCTTTTTCTGACCAATGCCCGGGAGTAACGTTAACACCCGTAGTCCCGAGACGGCATCGCGGGGATTTTCCGCCAGACGCAGATACGCCATCAGGTCTTTGACGTGCGCCGTTTCAATAAACTTCAAGCCGCCATATTTGTGATAAGCGATATTACGACGCGCCAGTTCTACTTCCAGCGAAAGGCTGTGATGCGAAGCCCGGAACAGGACCGCCTGCTGATTCAGGGGAATCCCGGCTTCCCGGTGTTCGAGTACCTGCTGCACGACGAAGTCGGCCTGTTCGTTGTTGTCGCTGCAGTCGACCAGGCAGGGCGCTTCGCCGCTGATCTTGGATGACCACAGATTTTTCTCATAGCGTTCGTGGGCTTCGTCGATGATCTGATTGGTCGCCTGCAGGATGGGTTGCGTGCTGCGATAATTTTCTTCCAGCGTGACGACCGTGGTCCCCTCGTATTCCTGGGGGAAGTCCAGAATGTTCCGCACGGTCGCGGCCCGAAAGGAATAGATCGACTGGGCATCGTCGCCGACGACGGTCAGTCCTTCGCCATCCGGACAGAGGTTTTTCAGAATGCCCGACTGCAGAATGTTCGTGTCTTGGTATTCGTCTACCAGGACTGCTTCGAACTGGCCTCGCAGCAGTTTGCCTCCTGCAGGATCAGCGGCGAGCGCATGCCAGAATAAAAGCAGATCGTCGTAATCCAGGATATTCTGTTTCTCTTTGCGATCCACAAATGCCTGAAAGAGTTTCTTCAGTTCATCGGCGTGTTCCAGGCACCAGGGATAGTGCCGTTCGAGAATCGGTTCCAGCTTGGAGCAGGTATTCACACAGCGACTGTAGATTTCCAGCAGGGTCCCTTTGCGGGGAAACTTCTTGCCGTTATTGCCCAGTTCGAGTTCACTGCGGAGGGCGCTCATTAAATCTTCGGCATCACTGCGGTCGATGATCGTGAAGTCATCGGGCAGCCCGATGGCCTGTCCGTAACGCCGCAGCAGTCGTGCCGCCGTCGAATGGAATGTGCCGCCCCAGATACTCCGCGAACGGGCCGAGGCGGTATTCTCGCGACCGGCGCTCATGGCCCGCAGCAGCGCATCGACGCGCCGGACCATTTCATTCGCCGCGCGGCGGGAAAAGGTGAGCAGCAGAATCCGGCTGGGATCGATGCCTTGCGCTATCAGGTACGCGACCCGATGCGAAAGGGTGGTTGTTTTACCGGTCCCCGCACCGGCGATAATCAGCAGCGGACCCGCATCGTGGCAGGCCGCCGTCTGCTGCGCCGGATTGAGCTGTTTGAAAAGGTCTTCCAGTTGTGGGGGGATATCTGACATCCATGCCTCGCCGAAGTCGAAAGAATTGCGGATCTGCTTTCTTTCTATTTTCGCCAGACAGACGGTGACCGCAAGGGGCGGAAATCAAAAATGTCATTGGAACGTCTGTTTTTCCACAATCCAGGCCGCCGATCACAGTTCCCGCAGGCGGACATTGCGGTAATGCACTTCATTCACCAGGTTTCCATGAATCTGCAGCGCGATGATGCCATTCAACGGAATCAGGGGGTCTGCTTCCGTAAAGTCAACGGTCTGTACACCATTGATCCAGATGCGGATCCGAGGCCCTTCACAGCGAATGCGATAGTTGTTCCACTCGTTCATGCGAACAGGCAGATCTCGCAGCTCTGCGGGAGGCCCTGCCAGAATCTTTTTACGACGGGATTCATCATACAGGCAGCCCCAGTAGCCGGTTCCGAGATCCGCCTGGTAGCCGCTGACTTCGTGGTGGTCGGGAATTTCTGCAGTCCGAATCTGCACGCCGGCATTGGTTTTCTCACCCAGCAGTTTGAATTCGAGCTTGAGTTCAAAATCATCGTATTCTTTGTTGGAACGCAGAAACTCATTGCGTTCGACCTTCTCGGTCAGGCTGCCCGCGATGATTTCGCCATTTTCAATGCGAAAAATTTCTTCGTTGCCATGCCAGCCATCGAATGTTTTTCCATCGAACAATGATTGAAAGCCGAGTTCTTTCTCACTCTGCTTCGCCTGCGCGGAGATCCGCTCATGCTGTTGAGTGGCCCGCTGTTTGAGATTTTCATTGGATGTGGAAGCGATGACACGCTCTAACGCATCGGTCAGCAGCTCGTCGTCAATCGGAGTTCCCTGTTCCGCCCAGGAGACAATTGTGGCGCTCGCGGGGACGTTCAATGCTTTGTCTTTGAGCAGCGAGACTGTGTAATTGACTGACTGCGGCGTCGGGTTGCGGCGGAGGACTTCGAATACGAGTTTCTTCTCATCGTTGCGTTCAGCAATCGCCAGTGTATTGCGACAGACTTCCAGGCGCTCTTCCGGCGTTATGTTCAACTGCCGGGCCACGCGGATGTAACCTCGCAGCGCGCGGATCTTGTATTTGTTGTTCTCCAGTGTCTTCGCCAGTTCCAGCAGGGGTGGTGCGACGTCGATCGTCCCCCATTTTCCCAGCAGGTCGGTTGCTTTGTTCTGCAGGGCATCGTCATTTGAACGGGCGGCTGCGACAACGGTCTCCAGAGCCGTCTTGCCCCCGATGGCCGCCAGCTGGTCCAGCAGGATCAGTTTCTGATCATTGGTCGCTCCTGCCATGGCACCGGCCAGTGCCTGGGCGGTTTCTTCCAGAGGCAGTCGCGAACAGGCGGCGATGAGTGCCTGGCTGGCAGGAGAGTCGGGGCCGGATGTGAGGGCGAGTTGAATTAACCGGGGAAGATCGTCGAGAGAAGTCGTGCCCCCCAAAGCGGAAATGGCGGCCTGCTTCACTTCAGGGTTCGAATGATTCACCAGCTGCAGCAGGACAGGCGTGGCTGAACTGAGACGACAGCCGCCCGCCAGCTTGATGCCCGCCAGCTGCTGTTCGCGGGTTTCGCTTTCGAGCAGTTTGCGGATACTGGTATCGATCTGTTTTTCGATTTCAGCTGAAGGCTGACTGGAATTGAGTTTGACGATTACGGATTCTGCTGCTCCCGCGAGGTCGGCGTCTTTCTGTTTGACCAGCGCCAGCAACTGGTCCAGTGCCTGTGTCTGCTGTTTGTCATTCGCGGCAGGTGCCAGTTCTCCGATGGCAAACACTGCCTGCAGTTTCAGTTCCCGGGAATCGCCCGAGGTCGCTTTGATGGCCGTGGGCAAGCCTGCCGGATCCTGGATGGCTCCCATCGCCGCCACCAGCAGTGCTTTGCGTTCTTCAGGCAGTCTCGGGTAGGTTTCGATGAGAGTGGACGTGGATATTTTTCCCAGCTTTTGAGCCGCCTGCAGACCGGCGCGGAACCGCTGCAGATCGTCTGCTTTCAGTTGTTCGGCTAAGAGTCCCAGGCCCGCTTTGCCCTGCAGGACGATCGCCTGTTGGGTCGCTGCCAGCAGAATGTTTTCAGGTAGATCCACTTTTTGTACGGTATTGACCAGCGCCAGGGCCGTCTGATTATCTTTGACTTTCGCCAGTGACTTCGCACACATCAGACAGGCAAAACCGACTTCCTGCTGCAGTTTCGCATCCCCTTTCCCTAAAGCCTGCTGCAGAGACTTGGCTGCTTCGGGGGTCCCTATCTCGCCGAGCGCGTGGGCGGCGGCGATGGCCACCTTCGTATTTTTATCTGAGAGCAACGGCGTCAGATCGCCGACCGCCTGTTTGTCTTTGCGTTTGCCGATCGAATTGATCACGCCAACCAGCAGATCGCCTTTGACGGTTTTCAAGGCATCTCGCAGCGCTTTGTCTGCCGCCTGATCGGGAATGTTCTCCAGAGCCGAACGGGCATAAGTCGCCAGTTTTTCATCTCCCAGGTATTTCGCGATCGCAGTTGCCGCTGAGGCGTCCCCAATGGCTGCTAGCCGACGACAGGCCATGGCTTTGTCGTAGGTGTCAGCATTGGAGTTGAGTACCTTGACCAGGCGGGCGGCTTCGGGAGTATTTTTATCAGCAGCAGAGACTGTAACTGGCGTCAGCAGCAGGCTGGCGGCGCACAGAAAAAAAACAGGTAATCGACAGATTGACATGAGCACAAATTCCTCAGGGGAAGAAGACGGTATCAGAAAGAATCAAATTCGTTGTTGACGCAGGCTGCGAATCAGACGGTCCACGGCTCGCGCATCGCACGGCTGCGCATACGGTTGGCTTCGTCGTCGTTCACAAACTGTTCGGTCACCGGATCGAACTGCAGTTTGCGACCCAGTTTCCAGGCAATCGCAGCCGCATGACAGGCGATGTGTGAGCGGGCCATCACATCTTCATTGGCCGCGGGTTTGGAACGGGTCTTTACACAGTTGAAGAAGTCGCGTACGTGGAACTTGGGCGAGGTTCCCGGAATCGAACTGGGCGAAGGCAGGCTGGCCCGCAATTCATTCGAAGAGACCGCGGTCTGCCCGGAGTCACCCGTTTCGACCCAGCCGGCTTCCCCTTCAAAACGGACAGGACAGGTGCCCAGACCCAGCCAGCCATTGCGACGCATGACAAGCTTGACGCCATTCTCGTAGACGCATTCAATCACGTTGTCGTCGGGAACGTCTTTGGGTTCGTAGGTGACGGGCATCGTATCGTCGGCTTCGAGTGCCCACTGGCAGATATCCAGTGTATGCGCTCCCCAGTCAAGCAGCTTCGCACCGGAGTCGAAGTCGTAATGCCCGCGCCAGGCGCCATCGACATACGCATGGTTATAAGGACGCCACGGTGCAGGGCCGAGCCACATGTTCCAGTCCACGACTTCCGGATCGGGCTCGGGTTCCGCAGGCAGCCAGTCGTGGCGATCGATCAACTGGTAGATCGATGCGTGCACGGTATGAATTTTTCCCAGCTGCCCGGTCTGTGCCAGTTTGGCGGCGTGGCCAAAGTTGGAAACGTTGCGGCGTTGTGTGCCCGCCTGGAAGACGCGACCGGTTCGTTGGATCGTCTCCTGCAGTCGTCTTGCCAGCTCGATGGAGATCGCACACGGTTTTTCCGAGTAGACATCTTTGCCGGCTTCGGCTGCCATCATGGAGGCGGTTGCATGCCAGCGATCGCCTGTGGCGATCAGGACGGCATCGATATCATCGCGGGCCAGCAGTTCGCGGAAGTCGCGATAGGTATCGCATTTCTGGTCGCCGTTCTGTTTGTCGGCCATCTCTTTGACGGTCTTGCGTTGATCCGCGCGAACATCGGCGATGGCGACGAAACGGACATCGGGCTGCTCGAGCATGTGACTCAATACATAACCGCCGCGTCTGCGAATGCCGATTCCTCCCAGAATGATTCGTTCGCTGGGAGCCACGGTCCCGTTCAGGCCGAGTGCGGTTGCCGGGATAATCGTGGGTGCCGAGAATACGGTACTGGCGGCGGCTGCCGTCTTCATGAAGTCACGACGATTGAGAGCACTTTTCTTCGTCATCTGTTTCTCCTGCTTAGCCTGGTGGGAAAAGAGTCGGCTGGTATATGAATTAATGATTATAGCGGGTTGGTGAAACCAGTGTCTGCCTGGTTTCGTAAATTGTAATCGATGCAGCAGGGAGCGTCTTGGAAATTCGAGGCGAATTTGTGTATATTTGGCGCATTTCCGGTCCAGATAATTTATTATGAATGTTTCGTTACAACAGCAGTTTTTCAAAAAAGTCCCCGGTATCGCGCAGACCTGCCGCCTGTTCGAACATCTGCCCGATGTGTACCTGGTGGTGAAAGACGAACAGGGTCGTTTCATTAACCATAATGCAGCGTTATTAAGCTGGCTCAAAGTGGAATCAGGCGAAACGCTGATCGGCAAAACCGACTTTGACCTACATGCCCGCGATCAGGCTGAAGCGTATCGCCGGGAAGATCGTCGCGTGATGGAGACCAGGGAGCCACTGGTCGATCTGGTGCATCCGGTGACGGGCGGCGAGGGAACGACGACCTGGTTTCAGGTGATTAAGGAACCGCTGTTTGATGTGCGCGGCAATGTGGCGGGTATCGTGGGGATGATGCGCGACTTCCGCCGCGCAGGCCTGGCGATTGCCCCTTATCTGGAAATGCAGCGCGTCTTCGATTTCATAAACTACCATTTTCAGCGCGAAATCACCGTAACAGAACTGGCGGCTTTGATGGGGATTTCCACCAGTCAGTTTCAGCGACGGTTTCGCAAGCTGTTTGATACGAGCCCGGCCAGTTACATCAGCCATGTCCGCATTCAGGCCGCCTGTCGACTGTTGACTTCAACGACCGCCACAATTTCGCAGATCGCCAATCAGACCGGCTTTTACGATCACAGTCATTTCTCGAAGGTCTTTAAGTCGCAGACCGGCGTCAGCCCGACCGTTTATCGGCGTCAGTATCAGTAGCCGCTGATCTGTTTACACAAAGTGAAATTTCTCGAACCGATTTTGCCCGGAACTTGTCCCTCTGCTATGATTGCCGCGACTGTTTCAGCTGCCTGCCGACTTCCTGATTAAGCTTTATAGAGCAAGAGCATCCAGACCATGGGAAAACAAATACCCGAACTTGAAGAACAGCATATCGAATTTATTGCCGCACAAAAGCTGTTTTTCGTTGGTACTGCGACTGCTGACAGCCGCATCAATGTATCGCCGAAGGGAATGGACGCGTTTCGTGTGCTGGGGCCGAATCGTGTGATCTGGTTGAACGTGACGGGCAGCGGCAACGAAACGTCGGCCCATATTCAGCAAGACGGACGCATGACGGTCATGTTCTGCGCGTTGACAGGTAAACCTCTGATCCTGCGACTCTACGGCCAGGCTCGCGTCATTCATCCTTATGACGCCGACTGGGACGAACTGTTCGCGCACTTTCCAGCGATCCCCGGTGCCCGGCAGGTGTTCGACCTGCACGTCGATCTGGTACAGACCTCCTGCGGGATGGCGGTTCCCTTTTTTGATTACGTCGAGGAACGCGAACAGCTCAGCAACTGGGCCCGCAAACAGGGAGAGGCCGGCATCCACCAGTACTGGCACGACAAAAACCAGCAGAGCCTGGACGGCATTCCGACACATATTCTGGAAGGTGAGTGATGGCTGATATGATCCCCGTCGGGTACATGGCCAAGCGGGTCGAGAGCAAACCTGACTTTCTAAAGAATGATCAGGTAGAAGATATCTACTCCGTCAGCAACTGCATCTCCGACAAATTCGCAGATTACATCGAATTCTGGAAACATAATGGGTTCTGGATGTTTAATTCGCCAGAAGAGATCTTCTCGTTGGCAAAGGAGCATGGTCTCAGCTTGGATGGTACGAAGATATTCTACTATGAAGTCTATAAATACCAGTGTCACGAAGACAATCTGGATTGGGAATATTTTAAACCGGAAAAGTCGTTTGTCACCAACGTGCAGGTTCCTGCAAAGAAGGTACTTGAAGGATACGATATCGTTTCTTTCTCCCAGGAAAATGCGCCGGAATGCTCTTACCTATCATGTAATCATATGGCAGAAACGATTCCAGTAAATCGCCATTGTCTGATCGAAATATTTGATGAAGCGAAATTGCTTTTGTCACAAGGTGCATTCAAAGGATGCGAGCCAGGACCTTGTCGCATCTTCGCCGTTTATTCACTGGTTGAATAAATCTTTCGTGTCATCCATTATTCAAAAAACATCTAGAATAAACCCTGGCCGTTCCGCTTTTTTCGGCAGCAGCCGTTGTGCTTCCTGCAGGACGAATTTCGGATCCATGAACGGTTCGTAGCTGATGTCCTGCCAGACGACGTTGCCTTTGCCGTCGATGATGAAGGTGCCATGCAGAGGCTGCTTTTCGAAGTCGTCGTAGACGTGGAAGGACTTGAATACGTCCAGCTTGTCGTTGGAAAACAGCGGGATGGGCAGGTCACCTTTGTCGTAGTTTTTGATCGAGGTTTTCAAACCTTCCTGATTGTCCGTGCTGATGGCCATCAACGGGAAGCCGGCCTGCTCGAATTCCTGCACCATGGGAGCGAACGCCTGCAGCTGTTCGGCACAATGCAGACAGCTGAAGCCCAGGTAGAAGATCAGCACATGAGGTTTGCCGCGAAATTCATCGGAGCGGCGTACTTTGCCGGTCGCGTCTTTCAACTCCCAGGTGGGGGCTGGAGATGGTTTCCAGCGGAAGGGGCCTAGTGTATTCAGGTCGGGACGCTCGCCCACATCGGTGGCGGCTGTTTTTTCTATCCGCCAGTCCGGTTTCAATTTCAGTTCGGCAGCGATCGGCGCCAGTCGCGTGAAGAGTGGCATGTCCAGGTCGATGGAGGCTGAGATCTTCTGCAGTTTCTCGAATTCCTTTTTCGCGGCCGCTTTGTCACCGGATTCCCAGAGCAGTTCCACGAGTGTCGCCTGGGGGTACACTTCGTTTTTATGTGAGCCAGTCAGCTTGCGTAACGCCTTCTCTGCTTTTTCCCGGTCGCCGGATTTCCATTGGACGGCGAGCAGATAGACTTCGTCCGCGCCGCCTGCTTTCTTTAACAGTTCATAACCCTGTTTGAGATCGCCGTTCGCAATCGCCTGATGGGCTTCCAGGGCTTTGATGTTCTGTTCCAGTTTGCGGACGCGTGAGAGATACGGTTTTGCCGCTGAATTTTTCGCGTCTTCGATCACGGAGGCACGACTTTCGTCCGGTCTGAGTGCGACCAGTGGTTCTGCTGCCAGGCTGGTTTTCGCTTTTGCTGCTGCTTTCTCAACAGATAGCTGGCGTTCGGCAGTAACCTTCTCCAGACGCTGTTTCAGCTGCGCCAGCTGGGCATCTCCCTGTTTGATGTTTTTGGTCTGGTAATACGCCAGTCCCAGATAGCGCAGGCGGTTGATCTGTTCTTCCTCTTCGTCGGTGGGTGCCAGATAGGGAGTCTCGCTCAAGGCGATCAGTTCGTCCCACAGTTCGTAGGTTCGCAGCACCTGCAGCAGGCGCATTCGGCCGTATTTGGCGCTGCCCCGTTTTTTGAGTGTATTGTATTTGGGATGTTGAGGCAGTTCGATCATGTTTTTGGCGAGCGCGAGCGCATCGTGGACGCGGCCGATGAAGATCAGGTTGCGGATCAGCCATTCGTTGTTGTGGGCGTAGTTGTGAATCTGGTCGGGCATGACTGCGTCGCGCATCATGTGCGCGTGATCGACACGGGCGGAGGCTTCCTGCTGCCAGACGGCATCCTCATAGCGGTTCAATCGCGAATAGATATGACCGGGCATATGCCACATGTGGGCGATGCCGGGCGAGGACTGCCCGCACTTCGCAGCCGATGTCAGCGCCTGTTCCGGTTTGCGATGATCCCACAAGTGGATGCGGTAATGATGGGCCGGGTGCATCGGGTTCTGCGCAAAGATATCCTGCAGCAGCGCTTCGGCAGCGATATAGCTGGTGCTCGCAGAGCGTGTATTATACAGGTGCACGGCCAGAAAGGCTTTAGCTTCCAGGTCATCGGGGTATTCGAGAATCAGGTCTTCCAGCGCTTTGGTGTAGGCTTCATCGCGCTCTTTCGATTTCTTCTTGTCGGCTTTGATGTAGGCTGCGAGCGCTTTGATGTACTGCTTCTCGCGCGGGCTGGCTTTGTCGAGGCGTTTGCTGGCTTCTTCGATGAAGCCTTTGGCGCGTTTCTCATTTTTCAGATTGCACATCGCAGCACCCCAGAACGCCATGGCACAGTCGGGGTCCAGATTCGCAGCGTGCCGAAAGGAACGTTCGGCTTCCAGGTACCAGAAACCGTGCAGCTGTCCGAGCGCCTGATCAAGAAACTTCTGTGCGGCGGGATTCTTCACCGTCACATCAAAGTGCACATCACCGGTGCCCTCCATCAGGTAGGCCGATCGTCGTGGGCCTTCATTGAAGACTTCACCATGATAAGAGTGGCCGGCCAGGGTTTCTTCGGCGGATTTTGATTCTGTTTTCTCAGCGTCCGCAGATTTGTCGGCACTGTGGGCTGTTGCCAGCGGCAGGCAGAGCAGGCAGACCGTCACGATGACAAAAGCAGATTTTCTATACATGGTCTCGGGCAGGAAGTTGTTCATGTGAGTCAACTTTTATGAGAATGAGGATTTTGGTTGAACTTCAGGGGAAAAACTATGGAGAACATGCCATTTTACCGCGGACTCTTGCCGAATGTCGATACCACCGGGTATTTTCAGGCAGTAAATTGAAAATCCAGGAGGCGCTGACTGAACAGCTTCCTCTTAATGATTGCCTCACTCATTTGTACAGTGTAGGATGTTACGATTATGGTCCGAGTCGTATTTACTGCCAACCTGGAACGTCATCTCAGTTGTCCGGAAGAGTCTGTCTCCGGCACAACCGTGCGGGAAGCACTGGAAGCGGTGTTTGAAACGCAGGAGAAGCTACGCGGTTATATTCTCGATGATCAGAGCCGCCTGCGTCAGCACATGGTGATTTTCGTGGACGGCCAGACGATTGTCGACCGGGTCCATTTAAGTGATTCCATCTCACCCGAGAGTGAGATCTATGTGATGCAGGCACTTTCCGGCGGTTAACGCTTGATTCGTTCGTTCATTTCTATAGTCAACATTTTCGAAGGTGTTCGCTATGAGTTCTCAGGTTCAGATTGCTACCCGTAAAGGTCTGTTTCAGCTCGAACGAAATTCAGACAGCTGGAAAATTCGACGTCATGATTTTCCCGGTGAAAATGTTTCGATGGTCCTGCATGACTCGCGGGATAACACGACCTATGCCGCGTTGAATCATGGTCACTTCGGCGTCAAGCTGCACCGCAGTTCCGATGCGGGGCAAAACTGGGAAGAGTGTGCCGTGCCCGTTTATCCGGAAGGGGCCAAAAAAGCTCCCGATCCATTTACGGAAAATGCAGAACCCAAACCGGCCAGTCTGAGTGAAATCTGGTCGCTGGAACCGGGGGGCATCGATCAGCCAAATCGTCTCTGGTGCGGGACGATTCCCGGCGGCCTGTTTCGTTCGGATGATCGCGGTTCCAGCTGGCAGCTGGTGGATTCGTTGTGGGATCTGCCCGAACGTTTGAAATGGTTTGGCGGCGGCAAGGATGATCCGGGCATCCATTCGATCTGTGTGCATCCACAGAACAGTCGGAATATCGCGGTGGCGATTTCCTGTGGTGGAGTGTGGGTCACCGAAGATGATGGCACCAGCTGGACCTGCAAGGCGGACGGGTTGCGGGCAGAATATATGCCACCGGATCTGGCGCATGATCCGAATATCCAGGATGCGCATCGCATGGTGCAGTCACCCACTCAGCCGGATCACTTCTGGATTCAGCATCATAACGGCGTATTTAAAACGACTGATGGAGCGCAATCATGGCAGGAAGTGACCGGGATTCAGCCTTCGGTGTTCGGTTTTGCCGTCGCCGTCCATCCGCAGCGACCCGAAACAGCCTGGTTCGTACCCGGCGTGAAAGACGAGTGCCGCATCCCCGTCGAGGGACGGTTCGTGATTGCCCGTACGACGGATGGCGGCGTGACTTCAGAAGTGCTTTCGAACGGGTTACCGGGAGAACACAGCTACGACATTGTCTATCGTCATGCGCTGGACATTGATGAAACCGGCGACTGCCTGGCCGTCGGTTCGACCACTGGCAACTTCTGGATTACCGAAGATGGAGGCGACAGCTGGCAGACGGTTTCCACCAGCCTGCCTCCCATCTATTGCGTCCGCTTTGTGAAGAGTTAACACCGAATCCTTTAGCGAGATGAATCCGGTCAGTCCCGTTTCTTCAGTGCCTGTTCGATGACGCGGGCGGATTCCTTTCCCTGGGCTGTCGCGCCTTCCGTGTTGAAATGCACGTTGCCTGGTTTGGTCCACCATTGTTCGTGATGCGGTTTGGTGAAGCCATACAGATCGTTGACGCCGATCTCGGGATAATCCTTGAGGACTTTCAATGCGACCTTGTTGTATTTCGCCGCGTCACCGGCGATGCGGCCTGCTTCGCCTTCCGGGACCGGGGTTGTGGTGACGAAAATCAGTTTTGCTTGAGGCGCCAGCTCTTTCAGGTAGGCGATAATCGCGCGTAGATTTTTTTCGTAGTCGGCGGTGGAGGTGACCTGCTTGCCATTCACGCGGTCCAGTTTTTTGCCGTTCATGTATTTCAGGTCATGCAGGCCGACATTGAAATGGATCACATCCCAGTCGAAGTCCCAGTGTCCGGCGAGTCTGGGATTCCGCATCGTATCGTGCATGGTTTTCATTTTGGTGATGACTGAAGACGAATCACCGCCATTGCAGTACAGGCGGTATACATTGGCTTTGCCTTTGAGGGCATCGCGGGTGGCGTCGGTATAAGCGATGGAGATCGAATCGCCATATAGAAAGACGTTGGGCAGCCTGGGATCGTTCTCGACAAACTGAAAAGTGGGACGCTTGTTGAACCGGGGAGAACGAACCAGCTTTTTCCAGGCCTCGGAAGCCTGTTCTTCAGCGAACACAGCTGATGTGACCGCGAGCAGGCAGGCGGAGAACAGGAACAGCAGCTTGATGGATTTCATGATGCGTCTTCTTTAACAAAAGGAATGTCTGCAGAAATAATGGGAAGGCCAGTTACTTTTGTTCCATACTGGTATGTTGACAATCAGAACAGCAAGTTGATTTGCTGAAGAATTCTGAAAAACCCGGCATCTCTCGAATACCGTAATTCACAGTGGATTTCTGTTGGGGATGGATGAGAGAATCAATAGAATGAGATGGGGAAACAGATTGATGTCCGGAATTCAAGGGAGTGCTCACATGAAAATATACTGTCTCTGCTGTTTATTATTTCTGTTCGGTTGCGAAAGACCCAAGCCGGAAGTGGCAGCATCTGCCGTGGAACAGGGGGAAACAGCACTAATCCGCGGTCAGGGCGAAATGGCACTCCCACAGGCGGGGATGGGCATCATGACCGGCGAGGTGACTTCGGATACCGCACTGGTGCAGGCGCGTCTGACCAGAACAGACAAGCTGGTCGATCGCGATGTCCCGGGCATGCCGGGAGTCGTGGTGTTTTCACTCAGCCCTTATGTTAACGCAAAGACGGCATCAAAGCAGGGTGATACTCAAGTCGTAAAAGCCGTTGCCGAGCATGATTTTATTGCCCGGGCCGCCTTCAATGGTCTGATGGCTGATACCGAGTATGAGTGTAAACCCCGGATTGGTCAAACAGAAGATTTAATGCACGATGGTCCCA